>NZ_NMOK02000045.1:0-31143 GCF_003399985.2 Paenibacillus sp. ATY16
TAAATAAGTGTCTACTTAATTGACAGAAGACCCTTGCCACCCATTTCGGTGGATAGAATCCAACGTGGCCACCAAGTCTTTGCATTCCCTCCCCTTTTTACTGGACAAACTCCAACGTAGCCCGTCCATCCGCCAGCTAGTAATCAAATAAGTCGATTGATATACTTTATAGGTAGAATGATCTGATCGAACTTGCAATTAAAGAGTGTACCGGAGGAAAAAAATGAACAAAACCGATCGGCAGCTCGCTATCATGCTTGAGCTGCAGCGGAGCAAGGTATTAAGAGCGGAGGATCTGGCCTCCTTATACGAGACGAGCGTGCGGACCATCTATCGGGACATTCAAGCCTTGAGCGAGATGGGCGTTCCCATCTTTGGCGCTCCCGGGCATGGCTACTCCTTGATGGAAGGCTATTTTCTGCCGCCCATAGGATTTTCCGCTGAAGAAGCGGTGGCGCTGCTGATGGGCGCTGATTTTATCGAGCAGCGGCTCGATGGCGATTACGCTAGAGTAGCGAAGGCTGCGAGAAGCAAGATTGAAGCTATTCTCCCGGAGACTGTACGGGAAGAGTCGACACGCGTCCGGGAAACGATGCGGCTCCTGAATGCCGGAGAACCTAGAACCGGCTTGAAGGAAAAAGACATTCTCGGACAAGTGAGGCGAGCCATCCTGGAGCGTCGTAAAATCAGCTTCTCCTATAAGAAAAAGACGCCGGAAGCGGACGGCAACCGGGAGAGCACCCGCGAGGTGGCTCCGTACGGATTGGCTTTTGCTCAGGGCAATTGGATGCTGGTCGGGCATTGCGGGCTGCGCCAGGATATCCGCCATTTTCGGCTTTCCCGAATGACAAATCTCACCGTGCTCGACACGCCGTTCGCCATGCCGCAGGGGTTCAACTTAAATCGTTACCGTCCGCAGGATGACCGCAATGAGCATATATGGATTCGGGCTAACCCGGAGATCGCCGACAAAATCGCCGAGACCGGCAATTTCTATATCGAATCGGCCGAGGAGCGCGAGGACGGTCTTTGGGTGCATTTTCGCGTTCGGGCGCCGGAGGAAATTCTCCCTCTTATCCTTAGCTGGGGCGGAGACATTGAGGTCATGGAACCGGAATCTTTGCGCTACCGGGTTCGGGCAGAAGCCGAAAAAATGTTAAAACGCTACTGACATACTGTTGTCAGTAGCGTTCTTTTATATTGGGAATATCCGAAATATTGAAGGAGTGTTTAAGCAATGAGAAGTACAACGGAATCCCTGCAGGCATTTGAAAAATCGATTGAACGGTATGTTGATGAACTGAACCATATCAGCCTGGAGCAATTACTTGCTAAGCCAAGCGAGGAGGACTGGTCGATCGGGCAAATGTACGTCCATCTGATCCGTTCCGCACAATACATGCATCTTCGCAACGTGGATCAATGCATCGCGGGAAGCGAAGCGGTGTTGGTAGGCACTGGAGTCAAAACAGAAAACGGCAAAGCTGCCTTTGAGCTTGGAAGCTTCCCGCCCATTCGGATCCGGGTCCCGGCATCTCCGCAGTACACCCCTCAGCAGCCGGACAATAAGGAGCAGCTGATCGAAGGACTTCAAGACGTGGTGGAACGAATGAAACGTACGGAACCAGCCTTAATCCAAGCACCTCGTGAAAATACAGTTTCCCATCCCAACTTTGGTGCTTTAAATGCTGTCGAGTGGTTTTTGTTAGTCGAGATGCACTACAGACATCATTTCCTGCAGCTGGAACGGCTTAAAAGCTTTCTGAAAAATATATAAAAAAACAAATCAGCGTTGCCATTCCAATACGGCGACGCTGATTTGTTTTATATAGTCCGCTTGCACAACCCTCTACTCGCTAACGTTTACGGAACTGCCCTTCGCGAAAAACTCCCGCGTCTGCTTGCGTGTCTCCTTGGGCAGCACGCGGTCCAGCTCCTCCTCCAGCCAAGACAATTTTTTACTTCGCAGATAATTCTGCATAGTCTCTTCGGCTTCGAGCATTACTAAATTAATCGAGCAGGAACCCGTGGATTGCGCACAGTCCGAGCAATCGCGATTGCGATAAACGTAACCTTTATCCTTAATGTTCTGGCACTGGAAAATCGGCTTCTTTCCCTCCACCGCTTCGACGACATCCCAGAAGGAAATATCGTCCGGATCGCGCGCAAGCTTAAATCCGCCTTTAACGCCTGGAACCGACGAGACGATGCCGGCCTTGGTTAGCTTTGTGAAAATTTTGGACAAATAAGTCTCCGGTATGCCTTGAAAAAAAGCAAGCTCCTTGATGCCGATCGTTGACTCATTTGGAATCAAGTAAACAAGACAATGCAAGGCATATTCGACTCCGACACTATACTGCATGATAACTCCTCCCATTATCGCATGGGTAAACAATATAAATTTAATGATTAAGGCGCCTATTGTCAACTTAAGCTTGCCACAAAAATGGAATTGACTTTGCCTATTCAAAATCGTATATTGGAGTCAAACCTAATCGGCGATTAACATTGTCGCCAATTAGAAAAAACATAATTCAGGAGTGAGAGAGAATGGAAAAGCTTCTTGTTATTAATGCGCATGCTACTGTAGACTCCGCTGCTTCCGTCAGCCTGCAAGTCGGCCATCATTTCATTGAGAATTACCGTAAGCTGAATCCAAACGCACCAATCGAGCAAATCGATCTTTATAATGAAGAAATCCCGGAATTAGACAGTACTGTTCTGGGCGCTTGGGGTAAATTAGCCTCCGGCGAAGAGCTGACGGATGAAGAGAAACGCGTCACCGGCAGAATGAACGAAATCCTGCAGCAATTCAAGAGTGCAAAGAAATATGTCATTATCATGCCACTTCACAACTTCAATATCCCTTCCCGCCTGAAGGATTACATGGATAACGTCATGATCGCTCGCGAGACTTTTAAGTATACGGAAAACGGCGGCGTAGGCTTATTGACTGACGGACGGAGCCTGCTCGTTATCCAAGGCAGCGGCGGCATCTACACGAATAACGACTGGTACACGGACAACGAATTCTCCCACAAGTACCTCAAATCGATGTTTAACTTCCTCGGCATCGAGGATTACCGGATTATCCGGGCGCAAGGCACTAACGTGCTGGACAAAACGGAAGTACTGGATAAAGCGAAAAAAGAAGCCGAAGAAGCGGCAGCGCGTCTGGCTAACCAAGTAACGGTCTAACCATATTGATTCGGAAAGCGAGGGGAATATTCCATGTCGACTTTTATTGCGGATATCAAGATTCCCGACAGCAAGCTGGCCGTTGAAGCAGCCGAGTTATTGCGCGAGCACGGCGACGATCTGTTGTGGAACCATTCGAACCGGGTATTTTTGTTTGCGGCGATGAAGGGGAACTTGAATCAAATCAAATACGATCCCGAATTGCTTTATATCAGCTCGCTTTTTCACGATATCGGGCTTACTCCTGCCTTCCGCAGCGAGGACAAACGCTTTGAGGTCGATGGGGCCAACGCGGTCCGCGATTTCCTTAAAAGCCGGGGCGTTTCGGAAGAGTTTATCCGGCTGGCATGGGATGCCGTAGCGCTTCATTCCACCATAGGAATCGTCGAATACAAGGAAGCCGAAGTCGCGCTTATGAACTTTGGCGTTGGCTACGATGTCGTAGGAAAGAATTTCGATCTCATTTCCACTGAAGCGCGGGAGCAAGTCGTGAAGCATTTTCCTCGCGACAACTTCAAGCACGGGATTCTCCATGCTTTCCTGGATGGATTCAAACACAAACCCGAAACGACCTACGGCACCATTAACGCCGACGTGTGCGAGATGCTGCTTCCGGGCTTTAAACGGCCGAATTTCTGCCATAGCGTGCTTCATTCCCCATGGCATGAGTAATCATCACAACGGCTAAAGACGGTTTAGCAAAGAACATTTATCTATAGAAGAACAATGAGAGGCAGTCGAGACCTTGTGGTCTATGACTGCCTCTTTTATTTAATGTCATAAAAATTAACATTTATCTTACAAGTTTTGCACTCTGAAGAGATCACTATCAAAAAATCGATGAAATCAACAAAAACATAGTGTTTAAGCGTTTTCTTCGCCTTTCATCTTGTTTGAATTACCTAGTTAACCAAACTAATATTAATCGATAGACGGATAGAGAGATTTCAGGGGAGGTTCTTCTATGTAACTTGCATGTCATATATAATCATTGTCTCATGCCGCTTTTGTCTACTAAGTAATTATATTTGACATTGATAGACTGGCCTGTGCCAACCCAAGGAGGACGCCATGATTAAACCGATTACGAAATTAGCCAGCCTTGTAATGCTAAGCACCTCGCTTCTCTTCACCCCGATCCTGGATACCGGCGCTTATGCCAGCGGCACAAGCACGCCAACCGCTCTGGAGCAGCCCCAAGTACAGGAGCCGAAGGCGTTGGTTCAGCTCTCCGGCCCTGCCCTCACCTCGGTCGGCAACTCCTTCGACGTAACCGTATCGCTGACAGGCGCTACCGGCGATGCAACCGCAGGTAAATTCATTTTCGAATACGACCCGACTCAATTTGAATATTTAACAGCGACATCAGCCAATTCGGCCGTAACCATTGCCGGCGTAAACGCCGAGTCCGGCAAGGTGACCATCGTGACGACGGATGCAACGGGCAGCCTCACTACGGCCGGCTCTCTCCTCACCTTGACCTTCAAAGCCAACGCCGCTGCGGATCTTAGCGGAATCAGCGGTACGGTTGAGCTTGGAATCGACGACGGAAGCACGATTCAAACGCCGGAGGAATCGCTTGCCGTCCAGATTACGGGCGCAGCCGAGGGTGATCTGAATAATAACAGCGTCATCGACGTGGGCGATCTCTCCGTCCTAATCAAATACTTCGGTATCGCCTCGGACGATCCGAACTGGACGAAGGTTGCAAACGGCGATTTCAACAAAAACAATACCATCGATGTCCAGGATCTCGCTTCCCTGGGCAAAAAAGTGCTCTACGACAACGGCCAGCCCTTCGAACTGATGGAAGCCGATATCATGAGCATTCAGAATGCCATGGCTGCCGGCAAATTGACTTCCGAGCAGCTCGTTCAGATGTATCTGGACCGGATCAATGAATACGACGATACGATCAATTCGCTTATCACGGTTAATCCGGATGCGCTGGCTACCGCCAAAGCGCTGGACGAAGAGCGCAAAGAGCAAGGCCCGCGCGGTCTCATGCACGGCATTCCGATCATCGTCAAGGATAACTACGATACGCTTGGCATGCCAACGAGCGCAGGCTGTACCTGCCTGAAGGACAACCAGACGGTAAGCGACGCCTTCATGATTAAGAAGCTGAAGGATGCCGGAGCGATCATCCTGGCCAAGGCCAACCTGAGCGAATTCGCGATTAACACGGACACGAACAGCTCGTTGGGCGGACAAACGTGGAATCCTTACAATATTAAACTAAACCCGGGCGGCTCCAGCGGCGGTACAGGCGCATCGCTTGCAGCCAACTTTGGCGTAGCCGGTCTCGGCACCGATACGGGTGGATCGATTCGCATCCCTTCGTCCTGGAACAGCATTGTGGGCATCCGGCCAACGATTGGTCTGACAAGCCGCGACGGCATTATTCCGCTCGCGTTGTCCCAAGACGTAGGCGGACCAATGGCCAGAACCGTATCCGACGCGGCCATTCTGCTCGACGCGGTCAGCGGCTACGATCCGAACGATATCGCCACAGCAGGAAGCGTCGGCAGAAAGCCAGTCAGCTACACGAGATTTTTGGACAAGAATGGACTTAAAGGCGCCCGTATCGGCCTTGTCATGGACAGCAGCGTTATAGGCAGCAATCAGGAAGTGCTGGCTCTTCTTAATCAAGCGGCCCAGGATATGCGCGATCAAGGCGCAACGGTAGTTGGCGTTAACATCCCGAATATCACCGATATTTTGAAATACCCAAGCCTCAGCGGTTATGAATTCAAATTCAACCTGAACGACTACTTGTCCAACGCAAGGTTTGTCGACCCTAACGTGGTCCGCTATCACTCCCTGCAGGACATTATCAACTCGGGCACCGACTTCCTGCCGGCGCTGCAGAACACGTTGACCACTCGGAACAACGTCGTGTCGCTTGACACCCAGGAATACAAGGATATCGTGCTGTTCCGGCCGCGCACGACGCAGCAGTCGCTGCTTGGCTTGATGGCCGACAACAATCTTGACGCGATCCTGTATCCTTCGACCGCGGGACCTGCCGGTTCCGGCTCCGGTAACGCGAACCGCCTTAGCCCATTCTCCGGCTTCCCGGCAATCAGCGTTCCGGCTGGTTACGTATCCAGCGGTCTACCGGTTGGCATTGAGCTGCTTGGACGCCCTTACGAGGAAGGCGAGCTTATCAAGCTTGGCTATGCCTATGAACAAGCAACGCATCACCGAGAAGCGCCAACGTCGGTTCCTGCTCTGACCGGCAAATAAAGCATAAGGCATTCGTTTTCGCCGGCGTTTTTACTATACGAGAAAGGACGAATCTGTTATGGCCCGTAAACGACTTTCCTTGCTTGCGACAATCTGCTTGGCGATAGCCATGCTCGTCCCCCAATATGCGATGGCCGCGGCTGATCCGCCCTCCTTTTCCGTCTCAACCGACAAAAACGCCCTGAACAGCGGCGATGAGGTTACCGTTACGGTAAAAGGAAGCAAGCTGCAGGATGTATATGCTTATGAAATGCATGTCTATTACGATTCCGATCTGCTGACCTTTAAAACAGGCAGCGAAAAGGCAGCCGCGGTCGGCTTTAGTACGCCGGCCACGGTGGTCGCGGACGGCGGGGGCGAATCCCATCTCGTATTCGCCCACACGAAGTCGGGAACCTCGCCAGGCGACAGCGGCGATCTGGATCTGGCCTCCTTCACCTTCACCGCAGCTGCCAACGGAAAAGCCGACGTCGAGGTCAGAAAGATCCGGCTTGTCGATTCGGCGTTAGCCTCAAGCACGATTGACGGTCATTATGCCGCCTCCATTCAAATCGGTTCATCGGGAGGCAATTCAGGAGGATCCGGCGGATCCTCGGGCGGCTCGCCCGTTGAACCGGTGGGCACATTAACCGTAACGGCCGATCAATTGAAGAACAGCAAATCAATCGAGGTACCGGCATCCGCTGCCGTGATCAAGCTGCCGGCTAATACGGACGAGCTGCTTGGAAAAGGTACGCTGAGCATCGTCACCTCCGGCAAAGCCGAGCTGGACCTACCTTCAAGCGTGTTCAGCGAACTGAAGACAAGCTTAACCTCAGCGCAGCTGCAAGGCGGCTCGATCTCCCTGACCATCAAGCCGGTCGAAGGAGCAGCGAAGCCGGCACTCGGCGCGGATACCAAGCTAAGCGGATACAGCTACGAGCTGAAGCTGCAATGGATTGCGGCGGACGGCAAGACGTACGATCTGCATCAATTCAAGGAGCCCGTAACGCTCCGACTGCCGGTAGACGCTTCGACCAATCCGAAGCTGGCCTCCATCTTCTACCTCCCGGATAGCGGAGCTCCCGAGTTTGTTGGCGGGACGTACGGGAATGGTTTCTATGTCGCGCAGCTCTCGCATTTCAGCTCTTACGCGGTTCTCGAGATCGACAAGAACTTCTCCGACGTCCCTAGCAGCTACTGGGCATCCGGCGTGATTAAAGAGCTCTTCGCGAAACAGATTGTAACCGGCACAACGGCATCCACCTTCGAGCCGAACCGCAGCGTTACCCGCGCCGAATTCACCGCGCTGCTTGTCAGAGCGCTTGGGCTGAAGGCGGAAGGAACGCCGGCCTTCACGGATATCCCCGCAGGCGCTTGGTATGCGGCCGACGTTGCCACGGCTTACAAAGCAGGCATCGTGCAAGGCGTAAGCAGCACAACGTTCTCCCCTGGCGCCAACATTACCCGTCAGGAGATGGCCACGCTTGCGATGCGAGGCTACGAATTCATGAAAGGCAAGCCGCCGGTTACGGCTGCCGAGCCATTCATGGACGAAGCCGCCATCTCCGCTTGGGCACTCGATAGCGTTAAGAAAGCCGCTTCGCTTGGCATCGTTCAAGGACGGGCGAAAGGCGAATTCGTTCCGCTTGGCAACTCGACCCGCGCGGAAGCCGCTCAAATGCTGTACGGAGTCATGAATAAGCTGTAAGCCCGGTTTACCGGAAACCTAGTAATTCGAATCTTCAGCAGAACCGGAAGGGATCTCATCCCTTCCGGTTTTTTTCGTTTGTTTGCATTGCCCCCGTCCCCCTCTAAAGTTTTTACAATTTTCATTAAACCGCCCGTTGACACGACACCAAAAGGTGGCATATACTGAACACAACAAACAGACACTAAAAGGTGTCCTATTGGCGCAAACGTCATACAGCTAAGTCGCAGCTCGCATATAAAACAAACCCATTCGAGGAGGAAATGAAAATGAGTAAAACAGTTGGTGCGGTAACAGCCGTAAACGCAGGAACAAAGGTTCAAGGAAAAACGGTCGCCTACTGGTCCGTTACTCTGCTGCTTGCGGCGGCTCTTACGTTAAGCGGTCTCGGACAGCTGATGAAAGTAGGCGGCAATGTCGATCTCGTCACGAATCTGGGGTATCCCCTGTATATCATGCAGATTTTAGGGGTCTGGAAGCTGCTTGGCGTGATTGCCGTTCTGGCACCGCGTTTCCCGCGGCTGAAGGAATGGACGCACGCCGGGATCTTCTTCTTGATGACAGGCGCAACAATCTCCCATCTGCTTGATCACGACTACGGCGTCGGCGGGTTTAACGTGATCCTTCCGCTGTTCTATGCTGCCTTAAATATCGCATCGTGGGCGCTGCGTCCGGAGAACCGCAAGCTCTAGAGCGGGTGAGAACAATTTGTTCACAGCTGCGTTCGAAACCATTGCCGATCCGACACCTGTCGGGCATCCATCCCCGTTCCGCACAACGAATAGAAAATGGAACAACCCCCGGAAAGCCTAGGCTCCCCGGGGGTTGTTCCATTTTAAGACTTCTATTTCAAGACTTCTATTTCAAAATTCCTATTTCAGAATCTCTTCCTGCGTCGCCTTCTGATCCTTCACGATCTGGAAGATATCTTCCGGCATCAGCGCCGTATCTTTGTTGGCCGCGTACCATTCTTGATAGAACGCGTCCAGCTTATCGCCGCTATACTTCTTCCACAACGCCTGCATTTCGGTTAACGCTTTATCCGTCGTATAGCTCGCGCCGCTTACAATCGCTTTGGTCATCAGGTTGCCGATCTCGGTGTTGGCATTCTGGAAGTCTACCAACAGGTCCTGCGGAACCGTCGGCAGATGTTCCAAGTGAGTGAGGCCAGGGAACTGCGCGCCTTGATCGATCATATTGTAGAAGATGTCCATGTTTTCCTTGAACTTATCCTTCGCAAGCTTCTCGTCCGGCTTATCCGGATTGAAGCTGCTTGCCGTGAACGAACATTTGCCGCCGCTTACGACCGAGAAGATCATGTTATAGTCCTGGCCCAGGTAGCCAAGCTCCGTCTTGTTCTTCTCTTGGTCGATCGGGTTCGGACAGCCTGTTGGGCCTGCTTGCCAATGCGTGCCCTCAATACCGTTCGTCAGCGTTCGGCCGGTGTCCGGCTCGGACAGGAAGTCCACGTATTTCATGACAGCCTCCGGATTCTTCGCATTGCGGTTCACCACGGCCGTCAGCTGCACCGGATTGTTAATCCAGTTAATGAACTGGCCGCGCGGAGATTTCGGATAAGGCATGATTTCCAGCTTGGCGCCCGGGGCATTCGCTTGCAGCGTTGCATAGTCCGTAATCCAGAGACGGTTCCAGAAGCTGTAATTCGACTGGACAAGGAACATGCCGGTCTTGCCGTTCAGGAAGTCCTGGCGCGCCTTCGCTCCGTTATTGTCGGTAATGTAATCTTTATCGATAATGCCTTCGTCATAGAGACGTTTGGTGAAGTCGATGTATTCCTCGAAGTTATCCCATGTGCGTACCAGCGTTCCGTTCTCGTCCTTGTAGGAGTTGCTGAGGTTGGTTCCGCCGAAAATATCCCCGAGGCCCGGGCCTACGTTAAGCCCGTACGTATCCTTCTTGCCATTGCCGTCCGGATCCTGCTCGGTGAATGCCTTCGCCACCTGATACATCTCTTCCGTTGTTTTCGGCATGGCCAAGTTCAGCTTGTCCAGCCAGTCCTGGCGGATCGCGATAATGAACTGAGGAATCGCTTCGTTCAGCTTGCCGAACTCGTAGATCTTGCCGTCCGACTTGACGGATACCTGCTTCAGAATCGGATTGTCCTCCAGCAGTTTCTTGTACGTCGTGCTGTATTGATTGATCATATCGTCCAGCGGCATGAGCTGCTTCTGGTCATAGAGAGGGTTCTTGATGTTAGGGTCGAACTCGAAGATCAGATCCGGCGCGCTGCCGGAAGCGAACAGCGTATTCAGCTTTTGCTTCGACTCCGTCCGCGGGATAGCGGTGAATTTCACGCTTGTCGAGCTGTTCTCGTTAATCCACTGGGTCCAGCGGTTTTTCTCCATCGTGCCTTCGGAAGCCGCGATCAATCCGCGGTCGTAGACCGTTGCGCTGATCGTCGGCTTCTTGCCGCTGTCGCCGCCGGCCGATTTGCCGCCGTTGTTATCTGCGTTGTCGTTGCTTCCGCAGGCCGCCAGAACCCCAAGCAGGGTTACCGACGCGCCGGCCAGCAAGACGGTTCTCTTCGTCATCTTTACCATTTATCTATTCCCCCATAGCCATAATGTAAAGTTAGTTACCCTTTTACAGACCCAAGCATGACGCCTTTTACGAAATATTTCTGCAAGAACGGATAGATCACGACCATCGGCAGGATCAAGACGATAATACCGGCCGATTTGATGCCTTCAGGCACCAATTCCATTGCTGACGTATCGTTCGCCAGCGATTCGGTAAGCAGCGACTGGCTTGCGATCATTTGTTGAATAAGAACGGTGATCGTATATTTTTCGGTTGAATTGATATAAATCAGTACATTCATGAAGTTGTTCCAATAGCCTACGCCATAGAACAGAATTAAGGTTGCGATCACCGGCATGGACAGAGGAAGAACAATCCGGAATAACAGGGACATCTCCCTGCAGCCGTCAATCCGGGCAGCCTCTTCGATCTCCGGCTCGATGCCTTCGAAATAGGAGCGCATAATGAGCATATTATACGTGCTGACCGCACCCGGCATCCATATCGCCCAGTACGAGTCGATCAAGCCTAAGCTTTTGACTACCAGATAAGTGGGGATTAAGCCGCCGGTGAATACCATCGTGAAGAGCAGCATCAGCGTAAAGGTTCTTCTGCCGTAGAAATAGCCCTTCGATAACGGATAAGCCGCACAAATCGTAAACACCATCGAGATAACGACGCCGCCAACTGTCATAACAACCCCGTTCCACAGTGAAGCCAGCACCCGCGTTCCTTCGAATAAAGCGGAATAGCTTTGCAGGGTGACGTCAATGGGCCAGAGCAATACTTGACCGGACTCGACCGCCTGCTTACCGCTGAAGGAGATGGATAGAATGTTAATGACGGGAGCCAGACACGAGATCGAAATGAGCAGCAGGAGAATCGAAATCCCTATTCTTGTTATTTTGTCTCCGTAAGATTCTCTCATCTTCGCTTCACCTCAGAACAAGTTGCTATTGAATTTCTTGGCGATCAGGTTCGCGCCCAGAATAAGAATAAAGGCTACCACCGATTCGAACAAACCAAGCGCCGTTGTCAGACTGAATTGTCCTCCTTGGATACCAAGGGTATAGATGTACGTGCTAATGACCTCGGAGATATCCGATACCATGGCATTCCGCAGGTTGTAGATTTGATCGAAACCAACCTCTAAGACTCGTCCCATGGAGAGAATGAGCACTAGGATGATCGTGCCTCTGATACCCGGCAGCGTAACATGCCAGGTTTGCTTCCATTTGCTTGCCCCGTCCAGCGCCGCCGCTTCGTACAGGGCCGGCGAGATCGACGTAAGCGCAGCCAGATAAATAATCGTACTGAAGCCCATTTCCTTCCACACGCCCGATCCGACGAAGATCGTCACCCAGGAGAAGGTTTTGTACAAGAACGGATACGGCTCGCCGTACTTGTTCTCAATCCAATGGTTCAGGAAGCTCGACTCCATCGAGAACAGCGTAATGACCATGCCGCCTACGATAACCCAGGAGAAAAAGTGAGGCAGATAGACGACCGTCTGAACGAATCTTTTATACCATGAACGTCTAACGCTGTTAATCATAAGCGCCAGAATGATCGGTACAGGGAAGCCAACGACCAGGTTCAGCACGCTGAGCCATAACGTATTCCATATAATCCGGAGCGTCTTGTCGTTGCTGAAGAGCATCTCGAAATTTTTGAAGCCTACCCAAGGACTATGGAACACGCCATCGAAGAAGTTGTAATTCTCGAAGGAGATGACAAGCCCGCCTATTGGCAAGTATCTAAAAATCAAGTAATATGCAAGTGCCGGAGCAAACATCAACATTAGAGGCACATTTTTCTTGAACAAGGCTTTCTTAGATGCTGATTTCAAGCTATTCCCTCCTTTCAAGTTACTGTTAACCTTTGACCTGTTACCAGTGTATCCGTTTGCAAAGGGTACTTCTTTAATTTTAATTGGAGGAACTTTAGCTAAAATTAGATCTTGCAAGGAGGCTCGCTTTGTTATGCCGTTTCATACCCGAAGTCTTGTCGTCAAGTTGATTCTCAGCCTGTCGCTGATCGTTATTCTAACTTCCTCCATAACCGGAATCATCGTGTACCGGTCCAATCAGAACATGTTCCGCGAGGAAATCCGCAGCCAATTCCTGCAAAACAACAAGCAGGCACTTCAGCGGATCAACCAAAATATCCATGAGGTTGAACGGATCTCGCAGTCCATCGTCTTTCACCCAACCGTCGTAAAGATCTTGACGAATTCCTTAGCCAACGAAGATAAAGTCGAGCAGCTGCAGCTTATGTACGATATGGTCTCGCAGGTGAAGCTTGACGCCCCCCATATCCGGGCGATGTTCATCTTCAATCTGCTCGGTGAGAGCTATTACAACGCCAATTACGGAGCTGTCTCCATGCTGGACAAGCCTACCCGCGCCATGATCAATCAGGAGCTGGAAGGCACGAACGGCGCCTTGACCTGGTTCCGGCTCAAGCTGGCCAGCTCGGCCGACCCAAGCGGGTACCGGTATATGATTGTCGCCGCACGCCAAATGAAGAGCACCTTCCAGGAAACGTACGGCACGCTGGTGCTGGTGCTGGACGAGGGCTTTTTCTCCGAGGTCATTGACGATATCGGGCAAGACGACGGCATCGTCTATTTGCTGGACCGGAAGGACCGGCTGTTGTTCAGCCAGCGGAGCCAGGAGGTTCATGCGGCGGGCGAAGAGTCGGATGATCCGGAAGTCATCCCCCTGCAGCATGACGAGGAAGAACGGGCATCCGTTGTCCAGTCTACCGCTCAAGGCAATTATCTGTTCGTGAAGAACACCTCCGATTCCGGCATCTTCAAGCTGATCAGCGGCCTTGGACTAAGCGCGCTGGACAAGCGTAACGCCGATATTCTGAAAACCATCGCGATATCCGGCCTGTCCAGCATTCTTCTGACCGGCCTGCTCCTGACGCTTGCCAGCACCAGGCTGCTGCGGCCGCTCGGAAATCTCGTATCCGGGATGAGGCGGCTTCGTTCGGGCCAGATGAACGCCCGCGTCGAGGTCCGCTCCAAGGATGAATTAGCTTTTCTCGGGGAGTCGTTTAACGATATGGCCGATAACATTCAGAAGCTGGTGGATGAGGTGCTGATGAAGCAGCTAAGGGAGAAGGAAGCGGAGCTGAGGGCGATTCAAGCGCAGCTCAATCCGCATTTCTTGTACAATATATTGAACGAAATCTATTGGAAGCTGTATCTGCAGAACGCCAAGGACACGGCCGGCATTATCCAGTCGCTCTCGAAGATCCTGCAATACTCCTTGAAGCCGATCGAGCAGCCAAGCACGCTCCGCGAGGAGCTGGAGCAGCTGAGGAGCTACATTAATATACAGATGTCGCTCTTCCATCCCGACCTCGAGCTGGATATCCAGACGGACGAGCAGCTCCTCTGCTTGGAAATGCAGCGGCTGCTTCTTCAGCCGGCGGTCGAGAACGTGTTTGTCCATGCTTTTGCCGACAAGACAAAAGCGGACAAGAAGCTTTTGCGTATTCACGTTTACCGGGAGCAGGAGCATCTGAGAGTGGACGTTACGGACAACGGCAGAGGGATTAAGCCCGAGATGCTGCTCAAGCTGGCGGCTGGTGACCACGATGTTCACGGCAATCATCTGGGCATTCATAACGCGGAACGTAGAATCCAGCTCGTCTATGGCGCGCCATATGGGCTGCGCTTCGAGAGCGGGCCTGATATGGGAACAACCGTCAGCTTTATTTTACCGATCAGCAAGGAGGACTCCGTATGAAGGGAACCGTCTTAATCGTAGAGGATCAGCCGAATTTCCGCGAGGGGCTGAAGTTCATGATCTCGCAGAGCAGGAACTGGGCCGTTATCGGGGAAGCCGAGACCGGCGAGGAAGGCTGGCAGAAGGCGCTGGAGCTGAAGCCCGACCTTATTCTGATGGACATCCACATGCCGGTTATGAACGGGATCGAGCTCGCGGAGCGCATTTATTCGCATGGAATGGATACTTTGTTCATCATCATTACCGGCTATCAGGACTTTCAATACGCGCAATCGGCCATCCGGTACGGAGCGATGGACTTTCTGCTCAAGCCCTGCTCGGACGAGGACATTTCAGGCATTCTGGGCAGCGCCTCCAAGAGGCTGCAGGCGAAGCGCAAGGAGCAGCAGACGACGCGGGAGCATCTGCTCCGCTCGATTCTGCTTAAATACCAGATGAACCAGGAGCTGACCTCGCATTTCCTCCGCATGTTCGAAGGCAGCCGGCTGTGGCTGGTGACGATAACGGATTATTTTCCGGAGGGCAAAAATTACGGAACGGACGATCTGTACGTGCTGCAATACGGAATCTACAACATCGTCCAGGAGCTGGCGCTCAGCGAGGATGCGGAGGCCAAGCTGCTTATTCTGAAGGAGGACCAATTTATCCTGTCAGTATCCTCCGAGTTGGCGACAGCCTGCTGGAGAGAAAACGCAGAGCTTGCCGTACGCGAATATTTGGGCATTGGTATCGAAAGCATCCCGCTTGGTCCAAGCATGGACGTTGATGGGCTGATGTCGGCTTACGCCGCCTATAAAGAGCAGCGCGCGCAAGCGCTAACGATTCCGCAGATTGCGGACCGGTCAAGCAAGCATCAAGCCGTCGAAGCGGTGAAAAACGAGATCATGTCGCTCATTATTTCCGGGGATCTTCAAGCTCTGCATGACTACTTCGAGAGGGTTGGCGGACAAGCCGGCTCACTTCCGCTGACGGACGGTAAGATTCTGACGATCAACCACTCGCTTGCCCTTGACCAGATCTCCGAAGTCCTTGGGCTGTTCAGCCATCAGAGCAAGCCGGCCGAAGCGCTGCTGCAAACGATTGACCAGCTTCCGGGAAGCATGGAGCTGAAGAGCTGGTTCAAGGCTGCCTGCCAGGATTTCGAAACCCGGCTGGACCGCTGGAAGCAGCAGGCCAATCCTTACGTGAACAGCATTCAGCAGGCGATTGATTATATCGAAGATCATTATTTGGACAGCGATCTGTCCATCAAGCAAGTAGCGGAGAACATTCATTTGAATCCAAGCTACCTAAGCACCCTGTTCAAAAAAGAAACCGGCGAGACCTTCACCGGCTACGTGAATAAGCTTAAGCTGCAGAAAGCGCAGGTGCTGCTGCGCAACACGGACATGAAAATTTCGGAAATCTGCCAGACCGTCGGATTCGAGGACTCCACTTATTTCTCGAGCGTGTTCAAGAAGCATTTCCGGATCTCGCCGAGCGAATTCCGGCAGCATCATTAACGGCGTCAAACAGACAGCGGCTAAGGAATCACCTGTTCCTTGGCCGCTGTTTTTCTATGCACGCTCACTCGCGCTTTTCGCGTCCCCCCACTACTTCATGTTTTCCTCGCACAAGCTTCCATGTGCATGCACACCACTAGCGTCCTTTCCTTGTACACGTCTCGGTACGTTGGATTTTGTACAGCGCATTTACCGAAGTAAGCTCCTGCTCAATGCCTCCATTGGATTGGATACAATGAAAACCTGCATTTTCACGCCATTCCTTACAAAACCGCCTATTACGTTGAGCAGATCTAATCTAGGGGTCAAGCACCCTGCTTTAGGCCACCCCTGAAAATGCTCGATCTCCGCTCTCTGACTATGTTGCACAATATGCAGTTTATTGGCGCTCAACCAACAAGTATCCAGTATTATCCTGCACGGAATGCAGCATATCTCGCTTAAAAAGGACCAAATGGCTCCGATGAGCGAACTATACTGCACTTCGTGCAGTATAGTTTAACCACCCGTACCAATTCAGCCCGATATCCTGCATTTCGTGCAATAAAGCTCGTGTTCTTGTCTGGAAACCTGCCGCCTCCTCTCGTCCACGTTCGTCAATAGGCTTGAACCCTGTGCCGTAGGCTGTATCATTAAATGTGTTCCGACTTGGCTACCGGGACAAAAGCTGAACTTTGCGACAGCCCATTGTCTAATTTCTCCCTCCATTCAAAAAAGGGACTCTCTCAACGGTTATCTTCCGATAACGGCTGGGAGAGTCCTTTTCCATGCGTCCCCTTACACCAAATGGCAAGCAACCATATGGTCGGTGCCAATGGTCCGAAGGGCCGGCACCTCTTCCTTGCAGCGTTCCGTCGCGAAGGGGCAGCGGGTGTGGAATTTGCAGCCGGATGGCGGATTGGCCGGATTCGGAATATCGCCGCTGAGCACAATGCGCTCCCGCTTCAGCTTCGGAATCGGTATCGGAACGGCCGACAGCAAGGCTTTCGTATACGGATGCTGCGGGCGGAGGAACAGGTCCTCCCTTGTTCCCGTCTCTACCAGGGATCCGAGATACATGACGCCGATCCGCGTGCATAGATGCTCGACGACGCTAAGATCATGGGAGATGAACAAATAGGATAGACCATTCGTTTGCTGCAGCTTCCGGAACAGATTAATAATCTGCGCCTGAATGGATACATCGAGAGCGGATACCGGCTCATCGGCGATGATAAGCTCGGGGTTCAGCGCAAGCGCTCTTGCGATCCCGATCCGCTGCCGCTGGCCGCCCGAGAATTCATGCGGAAGACGGTCAATATGGTAATCCGACAATCCGCATAGCTCCAGCGCCTCCAGCACCTTGCCCCGAATCTCCGACTTGTCAGCCAGCTGATGATCGAGCAGCGCTTCGCCAATGGCGTCGCCCACGCGTACACGCGGATTCAAAGAGCTGTACGGGTCCTGGAAAATCAGCTGCATGGAGGGCCGCATGGCGCGAAGCTCTTCCTTCGAAAGCGAGTAGATATCGGTCCCTTTAAAGAAGACGTCACCCGAGGTCTTTTCGTTTAAGCGGACGATGGAACGCCCAACCGTGCTTTTGCCGCTGCCCGATTCGCCGACAAGACCAAAGGTCTCGCCTTTGCGGATCGTGAAGCTAAGGTCATCAACGGCTTTCACATGACCCACCGTCCGATTCAGAAGTCCCGACTGGATGGGAAAATACTTTTTCAGATTGCGTACTTCGAGCAATGCTTCAGGCATACCGCTTCTCCTCCTCGTACAGCCAGCACGCCGCTTGCTGCGATTCGCCTACCGGGACAAGCGCCGGCTGCTTGGTACGGCAAATGGCCATGCACTGCTCGCAGCGGTCATGGAAGTAACACGACTCCGTCAACTCAAGCGGATTCGGGACTTGTCCGGGAATGGAATACAGCTCATCCTGGAGCTGGTTCATAATCGGCTTCGAACGCAGCAATCCCTTCGTATAAGGATGCTTCGGATGAGCGAAGATCTCCTCCACTTCGCCTTGCTCGACGATTTTGCCGGCATACATAACCGCTACGTAATCCGCCATCTCCGCCACTACGCCAAGATCATGGGTGATAAGCAGAATCGACATTCCGCTCTCTTCCTTCAGGCTGCGAAGCAAATCGAGGATTTGCGCCTGAATGGTTACGTCGAGCGCGGTGGTTGGTTCATCGGCAATAAGCAGCTTGGGACCGCAGGAGATCGCCATCGCAATCATAACGCGCTGCAGCATGCCGCCGCTTAATTCATGCGGATACGCATCGATAATCTGTTCCGCTCTGGAGATGCCGACTTGCTTAATCAGCTCGATTGCACGCTTGCGCGCCGCTTTTCGGCTAAGCTTCTGATGCTCCATCAGCGGCTCGATCACTTGCTCTCCGATCTTCAATACCGGATTAAGCGAGGACATCGGCTCCTGGAAGATCATCGCGATTTCGTGGCCGCGGATCGTGCGAAGCTCATTGCGGGAAAGCTTGAGCAGATCGCGGTCCTGAAACTGGATACTGCCGCCTTCCACCTTGCCCCCGGCACTCTCAATGAGTCCCATGATCGACATCGCCGTAATGCTTTTACCGCTGCCGGACTCCCCCACGATGCAGACGGTCTCGCCCGGCTTGATTTGCAGGCTGACATCGTCCACGGCCCGGACGGTACCCGCTTCCGTCTTGAAGAAGGTTCGAAGATGATCAATGGTTAGCAATTCCTTCATGATAGAAGCTCACCTACCTTTTCTGTTTCGGATCCAGCACGTCGCGCAGGCCGTCCCCAAAAATATTAATGGCAATAACCGTCGCAAAAATCGAGAAGCCCGGCGGCAGCCATAGCCATGGCCGCTCCTGGAAATCGATCATATTATTAGCGGCGTCAATCATATTGCCCCAAGTCGGAGTAGGCGGCATAACGCCCAATCCGAAGAAGCTGAGTACGGATTCGCTAAGAATCGCGCCGCCGATATTAAGCGTTGCAATGACGATAATAAGCGGCACAAGGTTCGGCAGCAGATGCCGGAACAGCTTTCTTTTATCGCTAAGCCCCAGCACGATGGTTGCCTGCATGAACTCCCGTTCGCGCAAGGATAACAGCTGACCTCTGATCATTCGGGCCAAGCCCGGCCAGCTGACGACGCTGAGCATCAGCATAACGATATACATCCGGTAGTCCGGCGGCACTTTCCACTCGGACAGCAAGGCACCGATAATGAATAGAAGCGGAAGGCTTGGCACCGTAAGCAGCAAATCAGCCAGCCTCATAATGAGCTGATCGACAACGCCGCGATAGTAACCGGCTATAATGCCAAGCAGGGTACCGATAAACACGGACAATACCATGGAAGCAAGTCCAACCGTCAGCGAGATTCGGCCAGCCAGCAGCACCCGGGTCATCACATCACGCCCAAGCGTATCCGTACCAAGCCAATGCTTGGCATTAGGTGCGTGATTCATTAAGGCCATATTGATTTTGTTATCCGTATAAGGAGAGAAGAAAGGACCGATAAAACAAGCCAAAAACATAATCACGACAACAGCAAAGCCCGTAATCGCCAATTTATTGCGTACAAGCCTCCGGAAGGATTGCCGCCACAGCGACGATCTTGCATGTTGTTGATTTTTATTAACGTTAATTCCCTGAGCCGTTTCTCCGCTAGCAATCGTCATCTATAAGTCCTCCCTTCCTACAGCTTCACCCGCGGATCCGCGAGATGATATAGAATGTCGGACAGCAAAGTTCCGATTACCGTCAGTACGGCGATAAACATCGTAAAGCCCATCAGCAGCGGATAATCGCGCAGCCCGAATGACTGCATATACAGTTGTCCGATGCCCGGCCAATTAAAGATCTTCTCTATAATTAGAGATCCGCCGAACAAAGCCGGAAGCTCGAAGCCAACCAGCGTAATGGCAGGCAGCAAGGCATTGCGAAGGGCGTGGGTGAATAACACCTTGCGCTCGGTCAGCCCTTTCGCCCGGGCAGTTCTTATATAGTCCTGTTTAATGACGTCAATCATATTGCTGCGGAAGTAACGCGTCAGCGAACCAACGCCCAGCAGCGTCATCACGATGACCGGAAGCGTCATATGGTGAATAACTTCCTTCACATAGGCAAATCCTTGGGCATTGCTCCCCGTCGTAATCATTCCTCCCGGCGGCAGCCACTTCAAGTCAACGGCGAGCACCTTAATCAGGAATAACCCGATAAAGAAGGACGGGATGGACATCGCGGCGAAGATCAGCACCATGACCAGCGTATCGAACCAGGAATACTGTTTATAGGCCGCGATTACCCCTACCACAACGGCAATTAACCAGGTTAAGAACGTAGAAACAATAGCAAGCAGGAATGAGTTCCAGATATATTGATTGAACAAGGTGAGCACCGGCTTCTGCTGGGCAAGGGAATAGCCGAAGTCTCCGTGCACGGCGTTCTTCATCCAAGTGAGATACCGCTCGATCAATGGCTTGTTAAGTCCGTAAATTTCCCGGAGCTCCGCCTTACGTTCCGGGGTTAATTTAATATTGCCGGTGATGAAATCACCCGGCGTCATGGCGTACAAGCTAAAAATCAGAAAGGAAGCGGCGAGCAATATAATGGCCATGTAGGTCAATCTCTTCACGAAATAAGTGCTCATATCGACTCCTTAACCTCACATCCCCTGCCCGGCAATAGGTCCGGGCAGGGGACATTATTTTTACTTCAGCGTCCAATTCGGCAGGCTTGAAGCCAGTCCGTAGAATGGGCTGACGGACAGGTTCTCAATTCTTGCGTTGTAAGCATAGACGCTCTTCTTGTAGTTGGTAAAGATAACTGGCAGATCATCGTTAAGCAGCTGGAACGTTTCTTTATAAATCGCCTTGCGCTCTTCCATGTCGGTTGTGGCAAGACCCTTCTCATACAGCTCTTTGAACTTCGGATTGTCGTAGCCTTTAATCTCGCCGTCCACGAATTGCAGCAAGCCGTCAGCCGGATCCGTCAGAAGCGGAGTCGAGAAGGATACCATGTCATAATCTCCGCCTTCTACCTTGGAGACCAGCGCATTAAAATCCGCGAATACTTCAGGCTCAAACTCGATACCCAGCGCCGCAAAGTTTTCTTTCGCAACCGCGATGAAGATATCCGTGTTCTTACTCTTCGTGCCGAGATAATGGATTTTCAGCTTCTCGCCGTCTTTCTCGCGAATGCCGCCCGAACCAACGGTCCAACCGGCCTCATCGAGAAGCGATTTCGCTTTTTCCGTGTCGAATTTGTAGGGATTAATATTGTCTTCCGTATAAGCCCACGAGATTGGCGAAGACGGAATGTTAGCCACAACGCCTGCCCCCTGGTTGGCATCCACGTAGATGCTTTGACGGTCAAGACCGTAGGTTAAAGCTTGGCGCACCTTCTTATCGTCAAGCGCCTTGTGCTCGAAATTAAGCTGCAGGTAGCTGTAAGTGCTTGGCGTATACGGAACGATATTAACGAAGCCAAGCGACTTCAGCTTGTCTATATTCTCGGTAGTAGCGCTGAAGGAGGCGTAGTCAACCTCGCCCGTCTCCAGGTATTGCCACGTATCGCCTTCGGATGTTTTGTAAATGAAGTTTTTAGTCTTTGGCTTCTCGCCGTAATAGTTTTCATTGGCCGTGAAACGAACCTCTTGACCGGGAAGGAATTTCTCCAGCTTGTACGGGCCGGTGCCAAGCGGCTTCGAGCTAAGCTGCTTCATATAACCCAGATCGCCTTGCTTGTAGTCCTTGCCGTAGTAAGCTTTGGACAGAACATCGGAGCCAAGCAGCACAAGAGCAGCCGCATTCGGCTTTTCCAACGTAACGGAGAGGGTCTGCGGATCAACGACCTTAATACCTTCGATAGAAGTCGCGCTTCCGTCCTTGTAAGCCGCGCTTCCTTTAATACCGAGCGTGTTAACCTGCGAGTCGCCGTCATACGACTTGTCATTCAGGATCGTCCACGTGAACGCTACGTCATCGCTTGTCAGCGGAGAGCCGTCGCTGAATTTCAGATCTTTGCGCAGGTGGAACGTATAGGTCAAGCTGTCAGGCGATACTTCCCATTTCTCCGCCAGCCCTGGCTGAGGAGCGCCTTTGTCATCCACGGTAACAAGCGGGGTATAAAGAAGCGAAGAAACGTTGCCGTCATATCCGCTTTGTTGGAAATAAGGAGTAAATGCACCGCTAGGGTCGGTAAGTCCGACGATAATCGTATCCGTCCGCTTCTTCGCTTGATCAGGCAATTTGCTGATGTCGCTGGCCTGAATCGTCTCTGGCGAACCTTGCGAAGCGGATGTATTGCTGGCTGCCGGCGAATTCGCCGGGGCTTGGTTGCCACTGCCCCCGTTGCTATTATTGGAGCAAGCAGCAAGGAGCAAAGTGCCGGCAAGCACGACGGATGTTGTGGCTAGAGTTAACTTCTTCATAAAAACCCTCCCATAAGTTACAATATAGCTTCTTTTAATTCCGATTGGTAAACTATGAATTGGAATCGTTAGTCCCTATTATAGAAACCTGAGACAGTTCTGTAAAGAGAGAACTAAAAAATATTTCTCCTCATAGAGAAATTAAGAAAATAACAAAAATGCCGCCTTCCCTCAATGAGGGAAAAGCGGCATCCTAAATTTGGCTAATTGCCGGTTATATAATCCATAATCACATGCTGCAACCGGTCAAGAGCGCCGGCGCGTAAGCTGTATACCGTCAGGTTCTCGCCTTCGAAATGAGCATGAATCAGTCCCGCGCTGCGCAGCTTGGAGATATGATCATGCGTGATCCCCTTCGACAGCTTGAGATAACGATGAATTTCGATAAAAGTCCGCGGTCCTTGATGCAAATAACGCAGGATCTTCAGCCTGCTCTTCTCTCCCAGACTTCTTAATATCCGATAGTCATGGGCGGACATGAAATCCTCTTCGCTGAGGTCGATTCTCGCGGAGTAGTAGCAAAGCGTTAGCTGATTAAAGTGCGATACGATATTGATAGGCTGAAAATGATACTGAGGAATCAGCACAAGCTTATTCAGATTCGCTATGGGTTCAAATATAAGTCCATTCGTCGTCTCGTCCACGAACTGCCAGGCCGGAGTGGCGGATTGGACCCCCGTTCTTTCCGCCGCGACCTCTTCCAGGCTTCTCAATATTTGCGGGCTGATATCCTTGAAATATTGCTCCTGCCATAGAGTGAACAGCTTTAGGATCTTATCTTTAAAAGCATTCATGTCTACGGGAAAACTGCTGCTGTAGGGCGACATCCTATCATACAGATCACCCGTGCTCTGCTTCGAGAGCCAATTCACAAAGCCAGGAACATCGGCCTCCGGACTCAAATAAACAAGCAAGAACGCAAATTTCCACTCTTGGTCTATGGAAAGCTCGTCCAGCCAATCAGCCAGCTCCGGCGTCAGCTTGGTACGGGTTTCCTGTGCCCAGCTTGGCGATAGATCAAGCTTCTTATGCGATTTTCGGCAAATATAGGTATGCAAACTACTAATCGCTTCGTTCAGCGGCTTAAATTCGATGTCTATTTGATATTCCATCCACACACCCCCCTCGCCTTTCTAGGTCATTATACCTTAACTTTGGCGTATTCTACACGGAAATGAATACGATTGCAAATTAAAAAAAACAGCCCCCGAAGAGCGCTAAGCTCCCCGGAGACTGTTCATATCCTATTACCCCTATTGTGCCACGATTGAACCCATCGACGCAAACGCCAGCGGTCCAAAGCCTTCGCTAGGCTCGCCTACCGGCATGTTCACTTTAAACAGGAAGCTTGCGCCGTCTACCGTTTTCACGATAACTTCCTTCGTCAACTTATCGCTGCGACCAATGACCATCAGGTCGACGCCGCCGATCATGGAATTGACATCCTTTGGATCCATTGTCTGCACTTCGCCTACGGATTTAAGCTCTTTATCCGCATCCGCCTTCACATCGTCCAGTTTGAACCCTTCCGGCAGCTTGCTGATCTCAACATAGTAGTTGTTATCCACGTTCATAATCAGCTTGTTAGCAGCCGCGTCGAACTTGAACTGCTCGAAGATGTAGAGCGCATAGCCGTCGCCCTTGGCAAGCGTGCCGGTGCGGGTCTCCTCATTGCCTTCCATCTGGAGTTTGAAATCCTTCGTTGCGGGAAGCTCTTGCGCCGGCATATCCTCCGCCGACTTCTGCATCTTCTCGATTTTGGTGATCGTAAGCAGCTTCGCCGTCGCATCGCCCTCGATAGCCGCTTCCGTATACTCGAAGCTTACGTTATCGCCTTCCTTAAGGGCAGCCACAGCGCTGTCCGTTCCTTCCCCCAGCTGATAAGCAGCCGCTTTGCCATCCACTGTGATCTCTACCGTATGAGAGTCGGCCAGGCCGACAAATTCACCTTCTCCTTGTTTCGTTTCAACCTCTGGCGAGGCCGATTCCGTCGGGGTTGGCGATGCCGATACCGTTGGACTTGGAGACGAGTTCGTATTCGCATTCGAATTATTGTTGTTGCAGGCCGATAATAAGCAGGCCGCCAGCACCGTACTGCTCAGCAGAATGGTCCATTTCGTTGTGATGCTCTTGTTTTTCATACTTTACCTCCTAAAAAGGAATTGCTTTTTGCTCGAATTGGGAAGCCCATGCCATTTGCGCAATGGCGCTTCGTAAGCTTTGCTCGTTATTACAAACGTTGGCGCCGCTGTAAAGGTTACATTAAATTTATGAATAACATCACCTAATAAAAGGGAAACCTTGTCATATCCAGGCATAACAGGGGCTTCCTTGCATCGACAGCTCTAGCTTTTTGGAGCATAATGAGAGAAATATAATAAATCCTTTATCGAAGCTTATTCACGATGAGCGACCGCGCTTAATGGAAGGATTTATTGCCAAACAAAATTTTTGATTTTGAAAATTTGAGTTGTGGAAATTTAAAGATTGTAATTCCGAGTAATCCGATGTATTATATAATACATTAGAACACCACAGACAAACTGGAGGATAGAAACATGCGCAAAAGCATTCCCGCTTTACTTACCCTCATTATTCTAACAGTAATCATCAGTGCTTGCAGCGGCAACAACAATGGCGGCAACACTGCAGGAAACAATTCTTCGGCATCCCCTTCGAATACGGCGGCAGCCGATCAAGCGAAGGACGGCGGCAACCTGATCCTGGGTGTACAAGCCGACCCTGTCGTTCTTAACCCGATCTATGCAGGCGACCGCGTCAGCCTGACAATCGACCAAGCTCTCTACGCTCCGCTGTTCCAAGTGAACAACGGCAAGAAAACCTTCTACCTGGCAGACAGCCTTGAGCCTTCGGCTGACAACCTGACTTATACCCTGAAGCTGAAAAGCGGCCTGACTTGGCATGACGGCCAGCCACTGACGGCTGACGACGTTGTCTTCACGTTCGATACGATTCTCGACGAGAAGCAAAACAGCTTCTTCCGCGAGAACCTGATCCTGGGCGGCAAGCCGATCAAAGCGGTTAAGGTTGACGACACAACGGTTGAATTCCAGCTGCCGCAAGTAAACCCGGCGTTTGAAGCCACTCTCGTGCAATTGACTCCTATTCCTAAGCATATTTTCGAAGGCGAAGCGAATATCGAGAAAAGCACAAAGAACAACGCACCGGTTGGTTCCGGCGCATTCAAGTTCAAAGAGTACAAGACAGGCGAGTACGTAACGCTTGAGCGTTTCGATAACTACTTCGGCGGCAAGCCGCATCTGGATTCGATCACTTACCGTATCGCGAAGGATGCCAATGCAGCTAACCTGGCTCTGCAGAACGGCGAAATCAACGTGAAATACCTGGATCCGCAAGACGTATCCACCATCGAAAGCACGGGTAACTTCGATATTCAAGCTTACTCCGAGGGCCGTCTGGCTTACCTGCTCTTCAATGAAGACAGCGACACTGGCGCCCTGAAGAAAAAAGAAGTTCGTCAAGCGATCTCTTACGCGCTGAACCGCGAGGAGCTGATCCAAACGGTATACGGCTCGAGCGAATACGCAGACCCTGCTAAATCTTTTGTAACACCGGATGGCCTGTTCCAAACAAACGACGTTCCTTCGTATGACAACGATGTAAATAAAGCAAAAGAACTGCTGGCTTCCGCCGGCGAAAGCAACCTGAAGCTCCGCTTCATCGTATCGAGCGGCAACAAAGCGCAAGAAGCTGCTTCCCTGTACATTCAGCAAAAGCTGAAAGCCGTTGGCATCACGGTTGAACTGCAAAGCATGGACGCTTCGGCGTACGGCCAGAAGTTTGTTGACCTGAAATCGAAAGACTACGAGCTGTCCTATGCGGGCTACATCATGGGCTATGATCCGGACGCTTACCGTATCCTTTACACAACCGGTTCGAACTCCAACTATGCTCGCTACTCCAACCCTGAAGTAGACAAGCTGTTCGACCAAGGCGCTGGCGAAGCGGACGCAACGAAACGCGGCGAGGCTTACCAGCAGCTGCAAAAAACAATCGCGGATGACGCGGTTATCTACCCTGTCGGCTACACGAAAACAATCGTTGCGATCGACAAACGTTTCGGCGGCCTGAATGAAGCCGTTCTGAAGCCGGTCGTAATCTTCGAAGATCCGTCGAAGCTGTACATGAAGTGAGCTTAAAAATAGAATTAAATATGGAATAGGCAAAAAATAGCTGGGGCTACCCCAATGTCATTAAGTTAGTTTAATGACATTGGGGGTAACCCAGTTTATTTTTTGCCGTAAACAGCATAGGAGACAATCGCATGAGACAACTCATCGCTAGACGCTTACTGCAGACGATTCCGCTCTTGCTCTTCGTCTCGATCGCCTGCTTTGCCTTAATCAAGCTGGCTCCTGGTGATCCTGTTCTATCCTTCGTGACGCCGAATATGCATCCCGAGGATATTGAACGCATCCGTCATAATCTCGGGCTGGACAAGCCTGCTTATATTCAATATTTACTGTGGCTCAAGGAGCTGTTCCAAGGCAATCTGGGCTATTCGCTAGTCAATCACCAGCCTGTGATGGATCAGATCCTGGACCGTCTGCCTGCAACCGCGGGACTGATGGGCAGCTCCATCGCACTATCCGTGCTGCTTGCTATTCCGCTTGGCCTGACTGCCGGAGCGAACCGTAACCGCTGGCAGGACAAGATCATTAACCTGATTTCTTATATCGGTATATCGGTACCCCTG
Source organism: Paenibacillus sp. ATY16 (assembly GCF_003399985.2). Lineage (NCBI taxonomy): Bacteria > Bacillati > Bacillota > Bacilli > Caryophanales > Paenibacillaceae > Paenibacillus > Paenibacillus sp. ATY16. The sequence continues at coordinate 27,098 of NZ_NMOK02000045.1, forward strand.
TTCTATCTGGCTATTTTACTTATCTATTTATTCGCGATTGAACTGCACTGGCTTCCGATTATGGGCATGCGAACGATTGGCGTCCATTCCGCTTGGGATGTCGTTAAGCACGGTATTCTGCCATGCGTCGTTCTGGCCTTTGGTTTCCTGTCCGTCTACGTGCGTTACATCCGTTCCAGCACGATCGGTCAGCTTAAGGAAGATTATGTTCAGATTCAATACGCCTTTGGCGCAACTCGCCGGCAAGTGCTGTTCCGCCACGTCATGAAGCATGTTCTGCTGCCGGTTATTACGCTGCTCGGCATGTCGATGGCGGATCTGGTTACCGGCGCGATCGTAACGGAAACCGTCTTTTCCTGGCCGGGCATCGGCTCGCTTGGCATGACCGCCGTAAAAGGGATGGATTATCCCGTCATTATGGGCATTACGCTGTTCTCCGCCTTGTTCCTGATCCTTGGCAACTTGCTTGCGGATATTTTATACGGATTCGCCGATCCGAGAATCAAATCAACGAGGTGAGCTCATGAATCGGACCAAGTGGCGAAATGCGGGCCTCGAGCTCGTACGCAGCAAAATGGGGATCGTCGCAGTTGCGATTCTCGTTATTTTCATACTGGGAGCGATCTTCGCTTTTCTCTCCCCTAAAGATCCTAACGCTCTGGATGCTTTGCAGCGATTGAAGCCGCCTAGCTCCTCGCATTGGTTCGGTACCGACGACTACGGCCGCGATTACTTCGCCCGTGCCCTGTACGGCGGACGCGTCTCCCTGATGGTCGGCTTCTCCGCCATGGTGCTGGCAACGACGATCGGCACGATCGTGGGGATTGTCAGCGGCTACTTCGGCGGCTGGATTGATAACCTGCTGATGCGTTTATTGGAAGTCATTTTGTCTATTCCGACCTTCTTGGTCATGCTCTTGCTCAGCGTATTTTTGAAGCCAAACCTGACGAGTATCGTCCTCATTATCGGGCTTCTAATGTGGATGAACATGTCCCGTATCATACGGGCCGAGACGATGACGATTCTGGAGCGTGAGTACGTGCTGTATGCGAAAGCCTCCGGACAGAATCATTTGGGCATTATATTCCGTCATATCTTCCCGAGCCTGGTTCCGGTCATTATCGTTGCCGCAACGAACAATGTGGCTTCAGCAATTATGATGGAATCGTCGCTCAGCTTCCTCGGATTCGGGGTGCAGGCTCCAAACGCGACATGGGGAAGCATGCTGAACAATGCGCAGGGCTATATCGCGCAGGCTCCATATCTTGCGTTGTTCCCGGGTTTATTCATTCTGCTGACGGTGCTCAGCTTTAATATTCTAGGCGATATCTTGCGCGTCGGCTTCGAACCGAAGCTTGGCAAGCGGTAATCGGGTTTTACCCCTTCCTACCCTTGCCCGCGCCCTTCCGAAAGGAGTGAACGTTAGATGGCAGACAGGCTGCTAACCGTCAATAACCTACAAGTATCATTCCACACCCGCAGCGGAGAAAATAAAGCGGTTCGCGGCGTCAGCCTTCACATCGATCAAGGCGAGACGATCGGTATCGTTGGCGAATCCGGCAGCGGCAAGAGCGTCACCGCCAAAGCCATTATGGCGATGATTCCGCCCCCGGGCGAGATTATAAGCGGCGACATTACCTTTGCCGGCGAGAAGCTGAACAACTTGCCGGAGCGCAAATGGCGCCAAATCCGCGGCAACCGGATCGCGATGGTGTTCCAGGATCCGATGACCTCGCTTAATCCGGTCAAAAAGATTGGCGATCAGATGACGGAGGTTATCCGCCGGCATCGCGGTCTAAGCAAGGAAGCCGCGCTGAAGGAAGCCATTGAGATGCTCCGCCAGGTTGGCATCAATGAGCCTGAGCGCCGCGTCCAGCAATATCCGCATGAATTCAGCGGCGGCATGCGTCAGCGCGTAATGATCGCGATGGCGTTATCCTGCCAGCCGGAGCTGCTTATCGCCGATGAGCCGACAACGGCTCTCGACGTAACCATTCAGGCGCAGATCCTCGATCTGCTGAAGGAATTAAAGGATAAGACAAGCGCTTCTATCGCGCTTATCACCCACGACCTTGGCGTAGTCGCGCAGGTATGCAGCCGCGTTATCGTCATGTACGGCGGCATGGTGATGGAAGAAGGCACGGTAGAGGATATTTTCTATAACTCGAAGCATCCGTACACGCAGGGACTGCTGCGTTCGGTACCGCAGCGGCAAGGCGGCTCGCGCGAGCGTCTGGTTCCGATTGAAGGCTCCCCGCCGGATCTTCTCGACCCGCCGCCGGGCTGTCCGTTTATGGAACGCTGCCCGCATGCGATGCCGAAATGCGCGGAGCTTCCGCCGCATTTTCAGATCGGCGAAGGCCATCGTGCCCTCTGCTGGCTGAACGATGCCGAGGTTCAGGCCGAATTAGCGCGCCATCCGGAAATCGAAGGGAGCGCTGCCCGTGTCAGAGGATAAAAAAGTGCTGGTGGATGTCCAGCAGCTGAAAAAGCATTTCGTGAAAAGCCGCGATGCCTGGGGCCGCACCTCGGAAGTGCTGAAAGCCGTTGACGGCGTAAGCTTCCAGATCAACAAGGGCGAGACGTTTGGCCTTGTTGGCGAATCCGGCAGCGGTAAATCCACGGTCGGCCGCTCTATTCTGCGGCTGTACGATTACACGGACGGGACGGTCAAGTTCGACGGCCAGGATATCTCGAAGCTTGGCGAGAAAGCGCTGAAGCCTTTCCGCCGGCGGATTCAGTCGATTTTCCAGGATCCTTACTCTTCGCTTAACCCCGGCATGAGCGTGCTGGATTTGATCGGCGAACCGATGAATATCCACGGCCTGTACAAGAATGTGGAAGAGCGCAAGGAAGTGATCGCTTCACTACTCGAGAAGGTTGGACTCAAGCGCGAGCATCTGTACCGCTACCCGCATGAATTCAGCGGCGGCCAGCGCCAGCGGATCTCCATTGCCCGCGCATTGTCGGTACGCCCGGACTTCGTGGTCTGCGACGAGCCAATCTCGGCTCTCGACGTGTCCGTGCAGGCGCAGGTTGTTAACATGCTTGAAGATTTACAGGCTGAATTCGGCCTGACCTATTTGTTTATCGCCCATGACCTGTCCATGGTTCGGCATATTTCCGACCGGATTGGCGTGATGTATCACGGGCGGCTCGTAGAGATTGCGGACAGCGATGAGCTGTACGACAATCCGCTTCACCCGTATACGAAGGCGCTGCTGTCCGCGATTCCTGTACCGGATCCGCGCGCTGTCGTTGAACGGGTTATTTATACGCCGGATGCTGCCGCTGAAGAAGCTGCGGTGCTGCGCGAAGTAAGCCCGGGGCATTGGGTCGCTTTGCCGTAAGATCATGAATAGAGCCAAGTTAGCTAAGGGAGGCTGAAACCAAATGACGAATATCGTAAAGCTGTCGCAATGGGATGCATTGCTTGTGGAGTCTCTTCGCAAGGGACATGGCTGGTCGGATGACGAGATTATTGCAAGAGTAAAGGCGGGAGTTGATCTTCCGACGGATGATAGCATCTTCCAATTCAACTATAGCGATCTGGCGGCCTTTGCCGAGAAAGACCCGGAGACTTTTGAATCGGCAGTCCGTAACGGCTACCAGATCAAGTATAATACCGTGCGCGGCCTCCGCAGCTGGATTTGGGTTGCCTTCGGCGACGAGCCTCAGCTTGAGCTTGAAGCCGGGCAAGAAGCCGTAACCGCACAGCTCACGCCGGAACAGCTGGAGCGCCTGAGAACGGCGCTGTCCTTCGGATGGTCCATCGAGCCGGTTGAAGGCGCGGCGGGCTCTTACCGGATCGAACCGATTCAGCGGTAAGATTAAGGTGATTAATTGTTAAGGGGCTGTCCCATGGTCATGATCATGACTTTTTGGGACAGCCCCTTATTTTTATCGCCGTACGTTGGAATTTCTCCAGTCAAATGAGCAATTTTATGAACCATTCCGAGGCTACGTTGGAATCACTCCCGTATACAAACCAAAAATGAGCCGAATAATCATAATTTGGACTTAAACTAAAAAGTAGACACTTCGTT
>NZ_NMOK02000046.1:0-167832 GCF_003399985.2 Paenibacillus sp. ATY16
TACATTGAGCGATCACCTTTTGAGACGGCCCCATCTTGTTTTAGTTTTATAAATGATTAATCAAATTCCCCATAACCTGCACACCTTCAGCGCGGGTCATAAGCGCTAACGGAGCAAACAAATTATTGTCTCGGCCCTTAATCAGACTGAGTTTCTGCGCGAGCCCAACAGCATCTTGTGCCCAAGCACTGATGTTGTGGCTATCTGTGAATGAAGCAGCATCTTTCAGAGCATCCGCCGCCCCCCCATTCACATACTCATAAGCCCGAACGGCCATGACGGCCATTTCTTCGCGGGTAATGGCATCGTTAGGTGCAAACGTAGTGGAGCTTCGACCCATTACGATCCCCGCCTTGCTTACCGCTCCAATGTAACCAGCGTGCCAGGCGTCAGCTTTCACATCGAGGAAAGTTGCCGATCCATCAACAGCTTCAAGACCTAATGCCCGAGCAATCATAGCGGCAAATTCGGCACGAGTGACATTGCCTTCCGGATTAAATAAGGTGTCGCTGATCCCGGTGACAATGTGCTTGGCAGCCATTTGTTGAATAACATCATGTGCCCAGAAGGCTGGGCTAACATCGGTGAACGACTTGCCGTAATCAAGCACGGCATATTGCGAGAAATGCTTAACATAAGCTGTCATCACACCGTCTGCTAACGTTCCGCCAACATATTGTAAAGCTCCGTCTGCAGCGATGTAGTACACGCCAAGCAGATCCGGATTCGCGTTAGGATCAACGTTGAACGTCAGCTTCAATGGCTCATCAAAAGTTGAGACTGGTACAGCCGTGCCATCTGCTCCGATAACCGACAAGCTGAAGTCATAGACAGTACTTGCTGTTGTCAGATTCACAGTACCATTAACAGCCTGATTGTTAATCAGACTATTCACCTCACTGTTCGGCACCTTAACAGCAGTGAAGCTGATTTTTGCCCCAGAAGCTTGAGCACCTGTTACAGCTCCCATGATCCCAGCTAGATCATCCTTCGTAAACGATACGGTCATGCCATCCATAACAAGCTTCAGGGTGTTGTCTCCCACAAGCTGTACTACATTGCTAGGGAACTGAACTGTATTCTTACCGTTAGCTACAGTGACGGTAATCGTTCCGGATACCGCATTATGCAGGTCTGCAATCGTCAGAACCTGTGTAGTTGCAGGAACTGTTGGTTCAGATGGCGTTGGATTCGTTACGACTGGCGGCTGTACCCGCTCCGCTACAACAACTGTTCTTGTTACTTCATCTGCAGCGTTACCAGCGGCATCAGATACGTTGTAGTGGAAGGTGTACGTGCCAGCGACGGAAGTATCCAGCGTTGTTCCGTTATTGACGTTATTAGTAATGGTCCTCACAATTTGGCCGGTAATATCTCCATCCCGGTCATCAGATGCGGTAGCCCCAGCATCGGTGTAGCTTACTCCATTCGCCAGATTAACTGTGGCATCGCCAAGTAAAGTGATGACCGGCTTCACCGTATCTGGATCTTCGCTCACAACAACGTATCTAGTCACTTCATCCGCTGCATTGCCTGCAGCATCACTCACATTGTAGTGGAAGATGTAAGTGCCGGCTACGGAAGTATCCAGCGTGGTTCCGTCAATCAAGTTGTTCGTAATCGTCGTAACGATACTTCCAGTAAGATCGCCGTCCCAATCATCCAGCGCGGTAGCGCCCGCATCGGTATATTCGGCGCCGATTGGCAGGTTAACGATTGCATCCCCGTTCAAGGAGATGACTGGTTTAACGGTATCTTTTGCTGCAATAACTCCCTCAGAAGCTGCCGTCTCCTTCGCAAGCCCTTTCGATAATTGAACGGTAAAGCTGAAGCTGCCGTTGATATCTTCTCTTGCAGCCTGGAAGGCATCCAGCGTAATGCTATCAACGGAAGCGCCAGTTGAGCTTAACCCATCCAAGCCTTGGATCGCATCCTCCGCAAGCCATGCCTTCACTTCATCCTCCGAGTTTGCCATCACTTTCTTGACTGTATAATTACCCGCTTCAATAATGCTCTTAGCAGTCTCAAGAGCCTGCACATCCGCAGGGTCCGCAACCCGCTTCGCAACACCAAGATAACTGATTAGCGCCGCCTGGTTGCCGGTATACGTGTTGTTGATGGAATATGTGACCGTGCTGTCGATAGGCAGGGTAAAATCATAGGTCACCGTTGTGCCGTCAGGTCCAGCGATAAGACCAGTACGTACAGGCAGCGTGACGACATTGTTGTCGGCATCCTTGTAGCTCAGGGTAATATCCATTGTCCGGTTCGTGTTGTTCCACCAGTCGCGATGGAAGGAAGTAATGGTATAGTCGCCCGCGGTTAATGGAAGGACGTAGCCGATCGGGTTGTTCAAGGTGTCGGAGCCGTAGACCCCGGTCTGGCTTTTATCCGTTGCAACAACTGCACCCGTAAGGACTTTATACTTGTAGTTCGCATCGGTTGGCGTATGGCCCCAGACAGTATCGCCGGTGGAAGGCTGGTCGGCTGCATTATTAAGCAGGGCATCGCCTACTAAAGCTTTGACCGCATTATAAGGTGGCGTTGTTGTGCTGTCCGATACTCCTGGATCAAGGAAATAGACCAGGTTGTCAGGAACAACTTCGACCTGCACGTTAATGGATAGATTGTTGCCGCCGACAATTTCGCCGGTCACTTGTACGCTGGAGTATGGCGTGCCGAAGCGCTCCGGCGTGTTGTTCAGCCAACGAACCGCTGCGTCCGCATCCGTTGTTCCGTCCGCAAGCGTGACTTTTACGGTGTCCGGAAGTCCCGTAACGGCTTGGCCGGATCGGGTTGCGATAATGGTTGGATACGTTCCCGTGACGGCAACCGGTTGTGTTCGCAGCTTGAGGGCACTGGATGCATCCTTCAAATTGTTCAAGGCAAGGTCTACTTTATATTGCGTAGCCGCTTCGTCGGCCAGAACCGCTTGCGCAGCTTCCAATGCCGCCTTGAAAGCTCCCCATTCCGTTGGCATGTAATCCGCTTCCGCGTATCCGCTAACCTCGGTAATGAAGTCGGCGAGAGCAGCCTTGGATACCGTTCCGTACACCTCTCCCAAAATATCGATCGCATCGATGGAGAAGCTGCCGTCCTTCACGGCGACCTTCAGCCTATGAGGACCGTAGCTTAAGCCTTCATAGGAATAAGAATCCGTCCGGTTGACCGTAGCGGCAGGAATAGCAACGTTCGTTCCTACAAGCTTGTCGTCTACCGCAACATCTATGGTTGCCGCTCCTGTATCGCCTACGAGACGGAAGCCGCTGCCCGTAAACGGCAGTTCAAATGATGTCGGATCCGTTGCATCGGCGGTTACGACTGCTTTCTCGATGGAAAGGTAGTTGCCGCTGCCGGATGCCGCGGCGGTTTTGACGATTTTGACATTATGCACGCCTGGCGCAAGTCCGCTGATCTGGTAGATAAGCTGGCTGCTGCTGTTGTTGGCGTAGGCTTTGCTTGTAACGACTCGCTTGGAAGCGTCATGATTATAGCCCGTTCCAAAATCGTCCAAGTACACGTCCATCCGGACAACCGCGTTGGTGCCTTGTCCTTGGCCGTATACGGAAACGCCGGTTCCGTTAAAGGTGAGGGAGGCATAGCTGCCCGTCTCGCCTGCCCATGCATTGGTGCTGTTCGAGCTCCAGGCTGCGGTATTGCCTTCGTTCTTCACCATGTACCAACGGTTCAACGTACCTTCGGTCTTGGAGGCGCTGCTGAACATAATGCTTGTTCCGCTGGTAGATATCGTTCGGTTCAACCGGCCTGCGCCGCCGGATAAGCTATGCGACCACGGGAAGCTGCCTTCATGGTAGGTAACGCGGGAATCCAGATCATCGACCCGCTCCGTTGCGTAAGGTACATAACCGTTAACGGCTTCCACCTTCAGGTTGTCGAAAACGGATTGCTGCAGGCTCGTTTGAATCATCACCTGACCGGAGAGCGGAGCCCCGCTGGCCGTGTCGTTGTAGGTTGTTACAACATTGCCGTCAAGGGATGCGGTAATGAATTGGCTGGCTCCCTTAATGGAGATACGATGCCATTTGGAAGCATCGAACCCTGTTAAAGTGCCGCTTGCAACCGTTGCGGTCAAGCGGATCAGACGCCATGTGCCATCCGCATAAACCCGGAATTTATAGCCGGATTCCGAATCGGAGGTGGTACCGTTCAGCTTGTGTCGCATGCCGATCGCGACATAGTTATCTCCGGTATGCGTAGGGTCCTGATCCATCTTGAAATCGATGGAGGTCTCATAGTTCGCCCAGCGTTCATCGCCAAGCACCGTATACGAGAATGGCGTCGTTGCCCAAGTACCCGGTTTGTTGCCGGAGTAAATCATCTGCTTCATGCCATTAGAACCGTTCTGGCCGATGCCCGGATACACCTCGAAGGCACCGCCTTGGTCGGCCGTATAGCGAGGCGTGCCTCCGCGACGCTCGATATAGCTGAGGCCATTGCTGTCTGCCGGATAATTTGCATATTCGAAATCGTCCTCGTACAGGACGGCCGGATTGCTTCCGTCAACATCCAACACGGACTGCTCCGGAATATCGTTATTGCGCGTGTATGGCGTGCGCGGATTGCCTGTATTCGGGTTTACCGTCGTGCTGGTCACGCTGACCATGGAATGCGGTTTGACCGTGAGGGTATACGAATACACGTCTCCATTGTCGGTCGAGGCAAGGTTATCAAGCTGCTTGTACCAGTTGGCGTCATAAGCCTGCCCGGCGTCGGCTCCGCGTGTTTCCCAAACCTGAAGCGGGTTGCCGGCGTTTGCGATATTTTTCTTCACGTCGAATTGGTACTCGGCCACCCGGTCGCTGTCATTCACCATGACGACGGAGAAGTCCTTCTTATCCGGGCTGACAAAAGCAAGGCGGTTATATTCCGCTCCGGCCGCGTTGCCGTCCATCTCGCTGTTGCCGCGGCTGCCGATTACGCCAAGGCTTGCGTCAGGAATGTACATCCAGTCATTGGCGGCGAATTGCGTAAATTGCATGACCGTCTGAATACCCACGTCTGGCACGTAGTAGCCGGACCATGGATCTCTGGCGCCGATCAGCTCCTTGCTGCTGTACGGAGCGCCGCTGTAGAACGCGCCAATCGCGGGCTGGAACATGTAATGCGTCCGTTTGCCTTGCGTGTACATGCCGATGAAGCGGCCGGCCACGTCCAGCGCGCTGGCGACGCCGCCGAATTTTTCATCCGAGTTGGCACGGTACTTGGCGAATGTCTGAGGTGCAACGCCTTCGCTGTACCAGACTTCCTTCTGATTCTGCTCGTTGACCTTCAGGTAGTCGGCGCTGGTCGCCATGTTATAGTGATAAGCCATCACGTCCACGGCATTCATCAGATCCGGATCTGCGAGCATCCGGGTCGGAATGTTGAGGGAAGTATTTTCGTCGGAAGCGATAATCTTGATCTTGTCGTGGTTAGGGAATTCCGCGTCGCTGCGCATGCGGTTTGCGAACCACTTGATGAAGTTGACGTTGGGAGTGCCGGTCTCGTTGCGGTCCGGGTTAATGTAGTCGAGGTCGTAGCCGTAGGTGTCATGAATGGCAATGGCGGTATCTTTGTACCATTTATACATTCTTTCATAGGCGGCTAATGTAGCGGGCTGGGAAGGGTCGGTATTGCCGTCGCTCCAGGGCTGTACCCAGCCTGGCTGCGTCCAGCGGAGGATGCTGACTTTGATGTCGGGATTAATCGTCTTGGCATCGGCTGCGAATAGATAGCCGGCACCGCGGCGGACATTGGCTTCTTCGTCAGCCGACCGCTTGGTAGCGGGCTCGGTGCCGGAGGAGGTATTGGAGTCGTTGCCCATCTCGATCTTAATATCGTTGATGCCAGCGCCGGAGTCTTGATTGAATAACAGATTCATCATTTCCCAGTACTGCTCGGGATGCTCTTCCTTATAATCCAGCAGCAGGCGGGATGTATTATTGGCGGACACAAGGCCGTAGCCTTTGAACGTATTGGCAGGGTTCGTATCGGCGGCGTCGCCGTCGATGGTAACCACGGTTGGCGCCGATTCGGCGGCAGCAGCCGGGGCAGGGGAGATCAGTGGTATAGCAAGAACAAGCGCTAGAACAAATGAAAGGCTTTTTTGAAGCGGATTGCTTATCTTCATTACCTGCTCACTCCTTAATGGACGATGGTCATGCTGCAAGGTGTCTCGTCTAAGATGTGATGGTGAATGCGTCTGCCAAGCAATGGCTCGCGGATGTTCCCCCTTTCCGTATTCAATTACGCCGCTTTATTATAAAAAACTTTGGAAGCGTATTCATTCAATTAATTTTACATGTAATGGAACTATCTTTACCTTTTGCAAAGATGCTCCAAAAATAAAAATACTTGCATACAAGTTAAATTCAAGGGGGATAACCCTTTAATTTGATCCTTATTATGAAAGCGTTTTCCTTCTATAATTTTCTTCAGAAGGAGGTGGCTGCCAAGCTTAGCAGAGAGGGTCAGACACAATAACAATCTACTTCATAGAGAATCAGCGCGCAGAGATGATTCACGTTAAGTCGTAGGTACAATGTTGTGACAAGCCATATCAAAATCCCAGGAGGTAGATTATGTTTAAGTTGAAAAAGAAGGTTATGACAGCAGTACTGGCAGCATCCATGAGTATCGGTTTATTCGCGGCAACGGCAAATGCGGCAACAGACTACTGGCAGAACTGGACGGATGGCGGCGGAACGGTGAACGCGGTTAACGGCTCCGGCGGCAACTATAGCGTGAATTGGTCGAATACCGGCAACTTCGTTGTAGGTAAAGGCTGGACTACCGGCTCTGCTTCCCGTGTTATTAACTACAACGCGGGCGTATGGGCGCCAAGCGGCAATGGCTATCTGACTCTTTACGGCTGGACAAGAAACTCCCTGATCGAATATTACGTGGTAGACAGCTGGGGTACATACCGGCCTACCGGTACTTATAAAGGGACGGTGAGCAGCGACGGCGGCACTTACGACATCTACACGGCTCAACGCGTCAACGCGCCATCCATCGATGGAACGGCTACCTTCACGCAGTATTGGAGCGTCCGTCAATCGAAGAGAGCAACCGGCAGCAACGTTGCCATTACGTTTGCCAACCATGTTAACGCTTGGAAAAGCAAAGGCATGAACCTGGGCAGCAGCTGGTCCTACCAGGTCCTCGCGACAGAAGGCTATCAAAGTAGCGGCAGCTCGAACGTAACGGTGTGGTAATCTGCTAAGTTACTAAGAGTGCCTGATTGCTTCTTACCATAGGAAAAAAAGAGCCAAGGCCGGCCGGTCTCCCTGACGGCGGCCTTCTCTATTTCGAATGCTCAAAGGAGAATAACCGATGAGAAAGCTTTTAACCTGCTCTCTATTAGCGGCATTAGTTATGGTCAGCGCTTGCTCGGAGGAGCCGCAGACGGACAAGAAAGCACAGAATCAGCCTGCTCAATCGGACGCCGTCGTTCAGTCCGCCAAGGCGGAGAACAACAAGGATGACGGCTTTGTGCTGGTGAAAGGCGGAATTTTCGCGAATAAGAAGTCGAGCTATTACGGGAAAGACACAAAGCTCCCGGACTTCTATATCGGCAAATACGAGGTTACGCAGGAAGAGTGGGTTAACGTCATGGGCAGCAACCCATCCCAGTTCAGCGGAGCCAAGCTGCCAGTCGAGATGGTCAGCTGGTACGACGTGATTGAATATTGCAATGCAAGAAGCGTGAAGGAAGGGCTTAAGCCCTATTACAGCATCGATAAGAACACGAAGGACCCGAATAACAAGAGCGAGCATGACCAGCTCAAATGGACGGTTACGATTAACGAAGGCGCTAACGGGTACCGGCTGCCGACGGAGGCGGAATGGGAATATGCCGCAAGCGGAGGGCAGAAGAGCGAAAGCTTCACCTACAGCGGAAGCAATAACGTGAACGAAGTCGCTTGGTATTGGAGAAACGCGGGGGACAAGTATTTAGAAGGAGACTGGACCTGGCCTGCGATAGAGAACAACCACGATGCGACCAAAACGATCGGCATCAAGAAGCCTAACGAGTTAGGCTTATACGATATGACGGGGAATGTACGGGAATGGTGCTGGGATTGGTACGTGGGGCAGGATGTACCGCAAGGCGCGATGCGGGTCGTCAAAGGCGGCGGCTGGATTGGAGATATCGGCAGCGCCGAATCGGCCTTCCGGGGCAAGTTCGAGCCTAACGGCTTTGGGCCGGATCAAGGCTTCCGACTGGTTCGCGGGGAGTAGACGGTGGCCACGCACACAGGCATTATTGTAAAAAGCACACCCTATCGGGAGCGAAGTTCGGGAAGAACAAGCGGCTGATAGGGTGTCTTTGTGTTATTGTATACCTATACAATGACTAGGAACGATGGTGACTATGAAGGTTCAGTTAGAAAATCACACAATAGACGTGAACGTCCTCTATGGCGTCAGGAAGAAGCTGTATCTCCAGATGGATTCCATGGGGCACATTACGGTGAAGGCTCCTAACGATACAAGCGATGAAGTGATTCAGCAGGCCGTAAAGCAGCATGAAAAAGAAATCGTAAGCCGGCTGCAGGCCATTGCGAAGGCGCAAGCTGCAGTGCCGAAGACCAGGGAGTATGAGGACGAAGGAAGATTCCTCCATCTCGGCAAATACTATTCTCTCCATGAATTGATCGAGACGGAAGGCTTAACGGAGGAGGAGCTGAGGCTGAATCTCCGGAAGTTTTATTTTGCTAGCTGCAAGAAGGTTGTAGCGGAGCGGATTAAGCCGTACCAAGAGAAGCTAAAGGTAAAGCCCAAGTCGATTGACATTGTCGAATCGGCGACCAAGTGGGGGAGCTGCAGCTCCAGCAAAAAGCTGACCTTCAACTATCGCCTCGCGATGGCGCCGGTTGAAGTGATCGATTATGTCATTATCCATGAGCTCTGCCATCTTACGCACATGAACCATGACCGTTCCTTCTGGCGTCTGGTCGGAAGCATCATGCCCGATTACAAGGACAAGGAAGCGTATCTGGCCCGTTACGGGCAGGCGATGACGCTGTAGTTGCCAGTTTTTATCTATAGACATGAATGTAGGGATGTAACAGTATAATAGTGGAGCGATCTGTTTAAAAAAGAGAGAGAGGAATCTCTCTCTTTTTTCATGTCGAAATTAGCAGAAATAATAATCCTTTAGTGCTATAGTAAAACTATTGACATCATTTGAGAGAAATGGAGCAAGGAGGTTTAAAACTTTTGGATAATAAACGTATATCCTGCGACTGGTCCTTCAGCGAGATTGTCAATTACGGCATCCAGCAAAATCACGTGCCGGTCGTAAGAAGTATAGAGCTACATAATCATACGGAAGAAGATCTTTCTAACTTTACGGTCCGAATTACATCCGAGCCCGATTTCGCTTATGAGTGGAGTAAAAACTTCACTCTCCTACCAGCCGGCCAATCGCTTAATCTCGGAACGGTTAACCTGCAGATGTCGGCATCTTTTCTGGCGAATCTGTCGGAACGGTTGACCGGGACGCTTACTTTGCAAGTGCTCCAAGGGGATTCTGAAGTCTACCGCGAACGCGGGACGATTGCCGTATTAGCCTTCGATGAGTGGAGCGGGCTTGCCGTGTTGCCGGAGCTGACGGCGGCTTTTGTGATGCCGAATCATCATCATATTGCGCAGGTCGTCCGGGAAGCCGCGGATATTTTGGCCAAATGGACCGGAAGCTCTTCGTTCACTGCTTATCAGAGCAAGGACCCGAACAAGGTGCGCACGCAAGCGGCAGCAATCTATGCGGCTTTGCAGAACCGGAAAATCGCTTATAACGTGGCACCCCCAAGCTTTGAGGTTATTGGGCAGCGCGTACGTCTGCCGGAGACGATCTTTACGCATCGCATGGGCAATTGTCTGGACCTGTCTCTTCTCTACACGGCTTGTCTGGAGGCGGTTGGGCTGCATCCGCTGCTCGTCTTCACGAAAGGGCATGCGTTCTCCGGCTTATGGCTGGAGGAGGAGACCTTTGCGGAAAGCGTGCAGGATGATATCTCCGTCCTAACGAAGCGGATCGCTTCGGGAATGAACCAGATTTGCGTGGTGGAAGCGACGGCTTTCGTGGAAGGCGAGACGGCAAGCTTTGATCAAGCGGTTGGATTAGCCGAAAAACACCTCCAGGATCCCGACCAATTCGACTGCGTGCTGGATATTCGAAGAGCCCGCGCTGCGGCGGTACGCCCGCTGCCGATTCGTACGGCTACGCCGGAAGGCTGGATTGTAGAGCCTCAAGCGGTGACACCCGGCGAGACGGATGCGGCGGCGCCTGGGCTGGTTGATGTTTTTGAAAAACCGCTGGAAGTGGATGCTTTGTCGCAATCCCCACGCCAGAAGTTATGGGAACGCAGGCTGCTCGATCTGACGCTTAGGAACTCGCTTCTTAACTTCCGTTTGTCCAAGTCGAGTATTCCGGTCATTACGGCTCAGTTAGGAGATTTGGAGGACGCGCTGGCAGACGGCGAGGAATTCCAACTGCTTGCGAAGCCTAATGACTGGCAGAATAACGGCCGGAATGCGGATTTGTACCAAAGCATTAATAACGACCACCCGCTCGCTCAGCTTCTGAGAGAGGAGTTCAACCGGAAGCGTCTGCGCGTCGATCTGGATGCGGTGGAGCTGGAGAGAAGAATGGTGCATCTGTACCGTTCAGCCCGAGTTTCCCTTGAGGAAAATGGGGCCAACACCCTGTATCTGGCGCTGGGCCTTCTGAAATGGTATGAGACTCCGGTCAGCGAGCTGCCTCGTTATGCTCCAATTGCTTTGATTCCGGTTGATATTATCCGGAAGTCCTCGCGGCAAGGTTATGTCCTCCGGGCAAGAGACGAAGAGCCGCAGATGAACATTACGCTGCTGGAGATGCTGAAGCAGGATTACGGCATCGGCATTGACGGGCTAGACCCTTTGCCTAGAGACGAGAAGGGGATTGCCCTGAAGCAGGTATTCCATGTGTTCCGCCATGCGCTGATTCAGGTGCCAAGGTGGGATGTGGAGGAGACCGCCTACCTGGGCCTGTTCTCCTTCGGCCAATTCGTCATGTGGAATGATATCCGCACGCATGCGGATAAGCTTGCCCGCAACAAAATCGTAGCCAGCCTGATGGAGGGCCAGTTGAAAGGGGAGGAGCAGCCGGAGGAGACAACTCCGCTGGATCTCGATCACCCAACCCGGTTATCCATCCCGATCAGCGCGGATTCGTCGCAGTTAGCGGCGGTTCGCGCGGCGGCAGGCGGCCAAAGCTTTGTGCTTCACGGTCCTCCGGGCACGGGCAAATCGCAGACGATTACGAACATGATTGCCAATGCGCTGGCGCAAGGGAAGCGGGTCTTGTTCGTTGCGGAGAAAATGGCGGCCTTATCCGTCGTGCAGCGCCGGTTGGAGCAGATTGGGCTTGGTCCATTTTGCCTGGAATTGCATTCGAATAAAAGCACGAAAAAATCCGTTCTGGATCAATTAGCTGCCGCTATTGAGGCGAAAAAGATTCCGGCACCCGATTCCTGGAGCAGCCAGGCGGACCGTCTGTTCCAGCTCAGGAATGAGCTGAACGGTTATGTATCGGCTCTTCACCATAAGTATCCCTTCGGCCTGACTTTATTCGAAGCGATAGCCGGGTACGAGCAGGCGGGAGAAGCTCCTGCCGTCGTCTATTTTGACGATGCGTCCATTGATGCCTTAACGCCGGAAAAGCTGATCTTCTGGAAGGATCTCGCGGCACGTCTGCAAATTGCGGGAGCGGATTGCGGAGAGCCGCATCTTCATCCTTTGAGCGACGCCGAGCTAACTACGTATTCGCAAGCGATCAAATCGGAAGCGGATCAGGTGCTGAAGCGATATATCCCGATGCTGGCCGAGCTACGTGAAACCGTAAGCCAGGCTGCGGGACGCCTGAAGCTGAATGGGGATGCGGAAAATCTCAACTATCAGCGTCTTCAGGTGCTGGTGCAGCTCTGCGAGCTGGCGAGCCGAGTTCCCGAGATCAAGCCGGCCTTCCATCAGGCTGCCGATGTCGAAGAGGCAGTGGCACAAGTGAGGGCAACGGCCGAGCAAGGCAAGCGCAGAGATCAGCTCCGGGCGAAGGTTTTCGCTAGATTCACCACGGAAGTCACCACGCTGGACTCAAAGTCGGTACTGGCGGAATGGGATCGGACGGAGCTGCAATGGTTCCTGCCGAAGTGGTCGGGGCAAAAGCGTATTTTTAAACGACTAAAAGGTCTGGCAGTTAACGCCTCTTCCTTCTCTAAAGATCAGGTCAAGCCCGCTCTCGTGGAACTAACCGCCTGGCAGGAAGAAGAGTTGAAGCTGAAGACGATGAAAACAGCTGCTGCGCCTTATCTTGGTCAGGCATGGGCGGATGCGGAGGATGGCAAATGGGAGGAGCTTGCTGCAGCCTGCGATTGGGTAGAAAAGCTGCAAGCAACGCTTGTTCAATGGTCCGGCAGCCGGACTGCTGCGAATTCCTTGAGACAGCAAATAACGGATGTCCTTCTAGATGGCCGTTATGACCAGGCTCAGATTACCCTCCTGCAAGGAGCAGGAAGTCTTGAACAACGGATTAAGGCGGATGAGTTAGAGCTAGCCAGACTGCTCAGCATTCCATTCGAGAAGCTGCGGACATCGGAGCATGCAGGGGAGTGGCTTGTATATATCGCAGACAAAGCGAAGCAATGGTCCACGCATATCGAGCGACTGCGCGAATGGACGACTTGGCGCAGGGTCCGCACGGAAGCGGTAGAAGCAGGTTTGATGTCTCTGATTGCCCCGTATGAAGAAGGCCAGGTCGCTAATGCCCAACTGATTGCCGCCTATGAGAGAGGGCTGTACAAATCCATTGCCAACTATATGATTGCAAGGGATCAAAGCCTGCAGGCCTTCTCGGGCAAATTATTCGAGGATACGATCGAGCGGTTCAGAGCCGCGGACCAGCAGTATTTGAGCTTAACCCAGCAGGAGATTGCGGCACGTTTATCGGCCAAAATCCCGCAAATGACGGTGGAAGCCGCGCAAAGCTCCGAGGCGGGTATTTTGCAGAGAGGAATTCGCAGCGGCGGACGGAATCTCTCCATTCGCAAGCTATTCGAACAGATCCCGAATCTTCTTCCAAGGCTGACGCCATGCATGCTGATGAGTCCGATTTCGGTCGCGCAGTATTTGGATCCGAATGGCGCCAAGTTTGATCTGGTTATTTTTGACGAAGCGTCTCAGGTCCCTACGGCTCAGGCGGTTGGAGCGCTCGCGAGGGGGCATCAAGCCGTTATCGTAGGCGATCCGAAGCAGCTGCCGCCAACTAGCTTCTTCTCGAAAAATTCGAGCGAGACGGACGAAGAAGAAGCGCTGCAGGACATGGAAAGCATCCTGGATGACTGTCTGGCGCTTGGCATGCCGGAGCGGCATCTCACCTGGCATTACCGAAGTCGGCATGAAAGCCTGATTGCCTTCAGCAACGCTCATTATTACGAGAACAAGCTGATGACCTTCCCGTCCCCGGATGAACCGGTTTCCAGCGTGACTCTTATACCAGTCGAAGGCTATTATGACCGCGGACGTTCGAAGCAGAACCGGGCGGAGGGCGAAGCGGTTGTGGCGGAAATGATCCGCAGAGTGAAGGATCCGGTATTGCGTCAGCGCAGTATTGGGGTGGTAACGTTCAGCTCCGTGCAGCAGACCTTGATCGAGGATCTGCTCGAGGAAACGATGAAGTTGGATCAGGAGCTGGATCTTTTATTTGCGAAGCTTCCGGAGCCCATCTTTGTGAAAAACCTGGAGAACGTGCAGGGCGATGAGCGGGATGTGATCCTGTTCTCCGTAGGTTACGGACCGGATGCAGCCGGCAAGGTGAATCTGAACTTCGGTCCGCTGAACCGGCAGGGCGGCTGGCGCCGTCTGAACGTTGCCGTATCCCGTGCGAGATACGAGATGCTGGTTTACTCGACGTTAATGTCGCATCATTTGAACGCGAGCCGGATCAGCTCGCCAGGCGTTTTGGGCCTCAAAGCCTTCCTGGATTACGCGGAAAAAGGCCAGCGCGCGCTGCCGGCGAGTTCAGCTTCCGAGCAAATTGCGCTTGTATCCAATCTTCACCGCAGCTTGGCTGACGAGCTGAAGTCTCTTGGTTATGAAACGGAGCAGCATGTAGGCGCGTCGGGCTACCGCATTGATCTCGGGGTACTTGATCCGGTGAATAAAGGGCAATACGTGCTTGGGATATTGCTTGACGGACCGATGTACCGGGATGCGGAAGCTGCCCGCGACAGGGATATTTTACGCGAGCAGGTGCTGGAGCAGCTTGGCTGGAAGCTTGTGCGTGTATGGAGTCCGGAATGGTGGGAGAACAAGGACAATGTGATTCGGCAGGTGGTCGAGGCGATTGAGCAAGCCAAGGAAAAGCCGCCTGTCGCAGAGCCGGCTGCTCCTCCTGAACCGGTTGTAACGATTCATTCGGTGACCGCTCCTTCTACTGCTGCGGATGTTGTGGAAGCTACGGAAGAACCTGCAGTGGTTGACTCGACGGGTAAGCAGGATACGTTAAATGCGTATAAACCTTGTCAGCTTGAACCGGTCTCGCTGGGAACAGACCTCTTCTATTCTCCCTCATCGACGGAGCTGATCCTTGGACAAATCAGGCAGGTCATCCGCGAGGAAGGTCCAATCAGCCGCAGTCTGCTGGCGAAGCGGGTGTTACAGGCATGGGGAATTACCCGTCTTGGGGCTAAGCTTGACCAACGTCTCACCGACCTGATTGTACGGCTTAAGCCTGTAGAGACGGTTTCGGATGGAGTTGTATTCTACTGGCCGGAGGGCAGCGAACCGTCAGGTTACGACCGGTACAGGGTTGCAACCGAAGAAGCAAGGCGGGCGGCTGAGGAGCTGCCTGCGGAGGAGGTTGCGGCAGCGGTGAAGGCTGTGCTTGCTGCGCAGATCAGCCTGCCGCAAGAGGATTTAATCAAGCAGATTGTAAAATTGCTCGGCTATGCACGATCAGGCAATGCGCTTGACCGGGTTATCCGTAATGGCATTCAGAAAGCCATTGAGCTGGATTACGTGCAATCCGATGAGCAGGAACGGATTGTTTTGAAATAAGGAAAAAGGGAATGACCGCCCAGATTCAGCAGCCCCCGCGCAGCCTCAAGCCCTAGCAGGCCGCCGCCGATGACGGCTGCTTACTGAAGTGCACCTCTTAGAATAGACATTGGAAAAACCCCTTAGGTTTATTCGATGAAATTCTAGGAGGTGTCTTTTTTATGGCTAAAAAAGGTCAACATCCTAAGAAAAATCGATATAGTTCGTTTGTTTGCATATAGAGGAAGAATAGAATTACAAAATGCTCTTTTTAATACCCTTAATAGAGTTTCAGAATTAAGAGCTTGTTCAAAGATAAGTAGGAGTGGCTACTACGCCTTCTGAACGATATGCCAACGAGCCCTACAGGAACTAACCGGGCTCAACGTAAATAATTTAAGCTGACGGTAGAATGCCGAAACCAGCTCGTAACCAAGTTTTTATGATGTCCTCTAGAAGAGGATTAACATGTCGTGAAGGGGACATGTTTTTAAATTTTTTTATTTATAGAGTCGAGTTGCTGTTATTTTCTTTAATCATGGAGTTATCAATATTAAGAATCTTTTTAGCGTTATCTACAAGATTATTTAGAAATCCAATAACAATTTCGGTGCTAAATCCTCCAGCGAACATTACGCTAAACGTAGAGATTTCTAATATTTTATCTTCATTGTATAGAAATAAACTTACGAATACAGTTGGGAAGATAATTGACATAATTAATCTGGATAAAATGTCCTCATCCCCACCTACACCTTTTGAATACTGCCTGGCCAAGAAGCCTAGTATCGAAATTAAAATAAATCTTGTGTAGGTGATAATATCGTGACTTACAAAGTCTAAATTCCATTGAAGAAGTGATTTTGAAAATATTGATAGAAAACCATATAGTAGTACAGTGAATCCTGCATAATAAAGGTGAGCAGTCTTCTTATCGTTAGCTGTATTATTAATCCTTTTGTTCAAACGGATTATTTGATACTTAATTTCAATTAACTTGTTATGGTTAAAATCTTTTTTAGATAGACTTGTCTCTATTTTTTTACATGATCTAACGCATTTCGTTAGGTAAGTATCATGACTTTCAATTAATTTTCTTAGTGCTGCTATTTCTTTAACTAATTCTTCTTTAGTAATGTTCGACAAATATCACACCTACCATTTCTGTTTATCTTTACATAATTTTAATCGGATATACTGTTTGGAATCATGAGGTAATTTAAATTAACTTTTATTGAAATGCTTATTGACTCCAGATATCCATTATGTCATATTGATATTATCAAAGTGATAATATGATTTACGGGGGAGGCCAGTACCTTGAACCTGAACGAAAACGAAACGACTTATTCCGCCAGTAACTACCGGACTCCCGATGGTGCGCCTACGGATATTGTTATTTTTACGATTACCTCCCAGGAGAAGGAGTCGGCAAAGAAAGCTCTTCCGAACAGGGAGCTTCAGGTGCTGCTGATTCGGCGGAAAGTATGGCCTTTTGCACGTCAATGGGCTTTGCCTGGCGGGTTTACCCGGGAGACGGAGACGGTGGAGGAATGCGCAATCCGGGAGTTGAAGGAGGAAGCCGGTGTCCAGCGGGTGCACATGGAGTTTCTGAAGGTGTACAGCAAGCCGGGACGCGACCCGCGGGGCTGGATGATCAGCCATGCGTTCTGCGCGCTGGTGAACGAGCGATACCTACGAGACAGGCGGGCATCGGACGATGCGGAAGACGTGCAGCTTTTTCCGCTAAGCGAAGCGCTCGAGATGGAGCTGGCTTTTGACCATCATGACATTATCCGTGACGCTTACCGGCGGATTCAGCAGCAGATGGTGACTGAGCCAATTGCCAAGGAGTTTTTACCGGAGGAATTTACGATTGGGGAGCTGTATCAAATCATTCAGACGGTTGTGCCGGCGTTTGAGGAGAAGAACTTTATCCGCAAAGTGACCTCCACGCAAAGCCGCAAAGGACTAATTGAAGAAGTCCGCCACGCGGACGGAAGCTTGAAGCAATCCAATCAGTATTCGCAGCGTGCGGCGCAGCTGTACCGTTTTACAGGCTTTGTGCCGGAGCTTTCGATTTATAGTTAATGAGCGAATGCTTACGAGGTATGAATCATCACTATAGGCCAGAAAACGGCCATTTCGGTGATCATTCATTTTAGGAGGAGATTCTAATGAAACAAAATCTATCGATGCTGGGACTGCTTGCGGCGATCCTGGCGGTCGCTTATTTTACATCGTCGAGCGCCATCGAGATTGCGGCTACAACAACCGGGCTGGCGGCCGTATGGCTGACCGCGAAGGAGAAAATGTGGACCTGGCCGATTAGCTTGGTCAACGTAGCCTGCTTTTTCTATATGTTTCTGGAAGTAAAGCTGTATGCGGATATGACGCTGCAGGTATTCTTTTTCGTGCTTAGCATCTATGGCTGGGCTGTATGGATGACCAAACGAGAAGGTGCGGCTGTTCGGCCAACAAGAACCTGGACTCCGCGAATGGCTGCGCTGCTACTTGCGTTCCTGGTTGTTTTCACAGTGGCGTGGGGTTACATTCTTGAGCGTTATACCGATGCGTCTATTCCTTATCTGGATGCTTTTATCGCTACACTAAGCCTGGTCGCCCAGTTCCTGCTCTCGTACAAAATCCTGCAAAGCTGGTATTTCTGGATCGTTGTGGACGTTCTTTCGATTGGGATGTATGACTACAAGGAGCTTTACGCGACTTCGTTCTTATATGTTATTTTTCTCGGAATTGCGGTTATGGGGCTTGTGGAGTGGAAGCGGGAATATGCGCGAAGAGCTTCAGTTATGCAGGCGCAGCAGGATGAGGTGAACACGTATGCCGGTTAAAAAAGTAGGAATGACGCTGGGCAAATTTGCTCCGTTTCATCGCGGACACCAACATGTGGTGGAGACGGCGCTGCGCGAGGTTGACCATCTGATTGTCGTTATTTACGACAGTCCGGAGGTGACTCCTGTGCCGTTATCGGTTCGGGCTCGCTGGATTCGCAAGCTGTATCCAACTGTGGAAGTGCTGGAAGCTTGGGATGGTCCGTCGGACAGCGGGGATACGCCAGAGATCAAGCGTGTACAGGAGAATTATATCCTGGGTTTGCTTGGAGGTAGGCAGATTACTCATTTCTACTCTAGCGAATTCTACGGCGAGCATATGAGCGAAGCACTTGGGGCGGTTAATCGTCAGGTCGATCCGCTTCGAGAGACGTTTCCCGTATCCGGCACGAAGGTGAGAGAGGGTTTGTTTGAAAATAAAAGCTTGGTGGATCCGGTCGTTTACCGGGATCTTATTACGAATGCCGTATTCCTCGGAGCTCCTTCTACCGGCAAAACAACGCTTGCCGCCCGTATGGCCGAAGAGCTGCAGACGGTCTGGATGCCGGAGTATGGCCGGGAATATTGGGAGGTTCATCAGAGCGAACGCCGCTTGACGCTGGAGCAGCTGGTCGAGATTGCGGAGGGCCATCTGGAGCGGGAGGAGCGTTTGCTGCTTGAAGCAAGAAATGTGCTGTTTGTCGATACGAATGCGATTACGACTTATATGTTTTCGCTCTACTATCATGGTGAAGCTCATCCCAAGCTAGAGGAGCTGGCGGTCCGCTGCGCTTCGCGATATGACCTCGTCTTCTTATGCGAGGACGATATTCCGTACGATGATACGCCGGACCGCTCGGGTGAGGTCAACCGATCTATTTTCCAGAAACAGATTGTGGCGGATCTGATTGAGCGCAAGATTCCTTTTATTCCGCTTCGCGGCAGCCTAGAGGAGAGGGTGCAGCAGGTCAAAGCCGTTCTCGGGAGATACAAAAAATACAGAAATCCATATGAATGCGGTGTTACGTTGATGAGAAACCGAATTCTTGGAGGCTTGTTTGGGGTTGCGGTTGGCGATGCGCTGGGCGGAACAACGGAGTTTATGAGCGAAGCGGAAATCTGGCGCAAGCACGGCTGGCTGGAGGAGATCGTTGGCGGAGGCGTCTGGCAGCTTGAAGCCGGAGAGATTACGGATGATACGGCGATGACAATAGCGGTAGCAAGGGGGATTTTGCGCAATCCGCAGGATCCGATCGAGGCGATCGGTGAGTATTTTATGGCGTGGAAGGCTACCCATCCGAAGGATATCGGCAACATCATCCGGACGGTAATTGGCCTCTATGACGGAAGCTGGACGGGTGCGGCGAGAAAGGCTGGTATGTTGCTCGGCGGAAAAACAGCGGGGAACGGAACGTTGATGCGTTGTTTGCCAGTTGCTCTTGCTTATGGGGATGCGGCTTTGATGGAAGAGGTAACGAAACGTCAATCGGAGATGACGCATGAGGATCCGCTGGCGGCGGAAGCTTGCCTCATCTATAACCGGATTGCCGCTCGACTGCTGGAAGGGGAACAGCTGGCTGCTGCTATCCGAGCCGAAATAACCGGAACCCGTTATGAACAGCTGCTGAACGGTGCCGCGCCGGCATCTCCGCCGGATGGCTTTGTTGTTCACACGATGGAATGGGTTGTCCATCATCTGCTTGCGGCTGAGAGCTTCGGGGATGTGGTGCAGCGAGCCGCAAACAAAGGCGGTGACTCGGATACGATAGGCGCAATTGCTGGCGGACTGGCCGGTATTTACTGGGGATACGGCGGGATTCCATCCAAGTATACGGATAAAATCCTGCTCAGACAGGAGCTTGTTGAGCTGGGAGACGCACTTCTCTCATTGCGAGAAAGTGAGAGGCTGTAGACGATAGATAGCGATAGGATAAAGGGGCTGCCCGAAGTCATCCTGGATGACCTTGGGAGCCTCTTTTTATTTGAAAAGGTCAGCTGTTTGCAGCAGGTAGTAAGGGGGACTCTCGATAGATTGGATATCCTCCAGTAAATTTACTCTTTTTTGTTGCTGCGTCTCTCTACGTTGGATTCGGTCCACTAAATTTATGCTTTGGAGGTTAGTAAGGTGGATTTCAGCCCGTTTTTGCTGTACGCAATCCAACGTAGGAATGCGAACCCGGGTAGAATGTACCTTCACGCTGGAGTGAATCCAACGTGAGCGGTAATCACTCTTCGGCAAGCGCGAAATCGGCGAACTCTGCTGGCCTTAACGATGTGCGACATCGTCAAGCCGGCGTCTTGAGCCCAAATCAGAGATCTTAACGATACGCCGTATCGTTAAGGAATCCCGCTGAGCGTGAAAAGCGCGAAATCGGCCAAATTCGCCAACCTTAACGATGTGGGACATCGTCAAGCCGGCGTCTTGAGCCCAAACCAGAGATCTTAACGATATGCCATATCGTTAAGGAGTCTCGCTGAGCATAAAAAAGCGCGAAATCGGCCAATTCCGTTGGTCTTAACGATGTGCGACATCGTTAAGCCACCGTCAACGGCCCGATTCCAGCAGCTTAACGATACGGCGTATCGTTAAGGAATCCCGCTATGGGGGAAGCTGGGGGAGTTCAGCCAGATCCGGCCAGTTGGCTGCCAAATCAGGCCAGATCTGGCAGCCAACTGGCCGCAGCGAAAAGGAGCAACCACCGGTTGCTCCTTCTACCCCCTCAAGCTTACTTCGTCTTTTTCCAATACACGCCGGTAATATCGATTGTTACGAGCGGGTCCGTGATGTTATGGGCAGCGCGGAAATCATGCACGGCTGCGGCGCAGTAGCCGATGGAGTAGTCGTCAATGATGACATAGCCGCCGACGGATACTTTCGGATAGAGGTTGTTCAGCGCGTCCATGGTGGAGGAGTACATGTCGCCGTCGAGGCGGGCAATGGCGATTCTCTCCGTTGGCGCCGTAGGCAGCGTATCCTTGAACCAGCCCTTCAGGAAGACAACGCTGTCGTCCAACAAGTCATATTTCTTAAAGTTGCTCTGAACCTCGGGCAAGGAAACGCGCAAAAAGTCCTGCTCGTGGAATTTGGAGGTTGCGTCGATCGGATATTGCGGGTCAGGCTTTGGCAGTCCTTCGAAGGAATCGGCCACAAGCACCTTGCGGTTCCTTACGCCATGCGCTTTTAAATAACCCGCCATAAAGATGCATGCTCCGCCGCGCCATACGCCGGTTTCAATAAAGTCTCCCTGAACGTTGTTGGCGATGACGTCATTCATCAGCATATGGAGGTTGTTCATCCGGATCCGACCGATCATGCTATGCGCAATAATGGGCCAATCGAGGCCTTGAAGGCGGTTCTCCTTCGTGGCGCCGGGCTCATGCTCCAGCCAGATTTCAAATAGAATCGTTTTTTTCAATAATTCCAAATACATCTCTGCTGCTAGATTGGGCATAATCACAGTCCTTTTCATTCTTAGTGTTAAGGTATGAATATGAACCAAGCTTGGAATTGGATTGTGTGTAAGACTACTAGGGAGAAAAACCTGTACATCGCCCGTTTTTGCTCATTGACATAAAATTTAATATAGCATTATAATATATCCATTATAACAAATGTTAATATGATAAAGGAGTTGTTTTCATGAGCGCAATTCGTCCTCCTGCAGTCCCTCTCGTAACGGTAGATCCCTATTTCAGTGTATGGTCCCAAGCGGACCGTCTTACGGATGACTTTACCCGCCATTGGACGGGACAACGGCATGCCATGACCGGCCTGATCCGAATTGACGGAATGGTCGAGCGGTTTGCGGGGCTGGTAGAGCCTAACGCGGAGCGCTATTACACGGAACCGCAGGCGATGGAGCAGAAGAGCGTATCCGTATCTCCGCTCAGCACGGTTTATACGTTCCAATCGGCAGGAATCGAATTGACGGTCCGCTTTACGTCTCCACTGCTTCTGAATGACCTGGACGTGCTGTCGAGACCGGCTTCTTACGTAGCCTTCGAAGTACGCTCGACCGACGGCGAGGAGCATGAGGTACAGATCTACTTCGACGTTACCGGCGAATGGTGCGTGGATCAATCCAAGCAAGCCGTTATCAGTAAGAAGCAGGAAACGGATGGACTGATCTCTCTGCAGATCGCTCATGAGACGCAAGAGCCCGTGAACGGTTCCGGCGACGACCACCGCATTGACTGGGGTTACTTCTACCTGAACGCGGAGAAATCCGATCAAGTGAGCAGCTACATAGCGCCTGCGCATATCCGCAAAAACTTTGTTCGCAACGAGAAATTGGCCGAATCTCCGGCACAGACGGAAGCTCAGGTTGTTTCGGACGTACAGCCGGTAATGGCGCTTGTCTACAACATCGGCAGCGTAGGCTCCGTAACGGAAAAACGCTTGGCCGTGCTCGCTTACGACGATGTGATCGCGATTGAATATTTCGGCGAGAAGCTGCAAGCTTATTGGAAACGAAACGGACAAAGCACGCAGGAAATGATTGCGGCCGCATTCTCGGAATATGAGAGCCTGCTCGAGCGCTGCGCTGCTTTCGATAAACAAATCATTGCCGAAGGCGAACAATCCGGCGGAAGCCGTTATGCGGATCTTCTCGCGTTATCCTACCGTCAGGCCATCGCCGCGCATAAGCTCGTATTGGATACGGAAGGCGAGATTCTGTTCCTGTCCAAGGAATGCTACAGCAACGGCTGTATGGCTACGGTTGACGTCAGCTATCCATCCGTGCCGATGTTCCTGCTGTACGCACCGGAGCTGGTGGAAGGGATGATTCGTCCGATTCTGAAATACGCGGAGAGCGATGCTTGGACCTTCGAATTCGCGCCGCATGATATCGGCCAATACCCGATCGGCAACGGCCAGGTATACAGCGAGAACCAGCGCGAGGGACAAATGCCGGTTGAGGAATGCGGCAACATGCTTTGCATGGCGGCTTCCGTCGCTCTTGCCGGCGGCAACCGCGACTACCTGTTCAGCCATATCGATATTTTGGGCGAGTGGGCGGACTACTTGACCGAGTTCGGCCTGGATCCTGAAAACCAGCTGTGCACGGATGACTTTGCCGGCCATCTTGCGCGCAACGCGAACCTGTCCGTGAAGGCGGTTATGGGCGTAGCGAGCTATTCGATCCTGAAGAAGCTGCAAGGCGATGAAGAAACGGCAAGCCGTTACATGGCCAAGGCGAAGGAAATGGCCGTGCAATGGGAGCAGCTTGCGGCGGATGGCGACCATACGAAGCTGGCTTTTGGCTCGGAAGGCACGTGGAGCCTCAAGTACAACCTGATCTGGGATGTGCTGTTCGGCACGGAGCTGTTCTCCAAAGAGATGATTGACAATGAGATCAGCTGGTATAAAAAAATGAGCAACGATTACGGCACGCCGCTCGACAACCGCGCCAACTATACGAAGAACGACTGGCTTGTCTGGTCGGCCGCGCTGTCGGATAACCGGAACGACTTCGAAGAGCTGGTCAGCCCGATCTGGGATATGCTGAACGAGACGGAAGACCGCGTACAGTTCTCCGACTGGACGGATACGGTTACCGCGCGTCAAATCGGCTTCCAGCACCGGACGGTCGTTGGCGGCATCTTTATGAAGGTGCTGAAGGACAAAGGCGTTATGAAGGCATTCCAAGCGGTTTCTTCCGTCAACGGAGGAAAGTAAATCTAAGATCCTGTGACGGACAGGGGCGCATGTGAAGTGCGCCCTTGTTTTTGCTCTACAAAAGAAAATAGACAATTGTTTAAATAACTATTTTGTTAATAAACCCGAATATGGTATATTTGTTATAACCTATGAATTGCGGTCCGGATAGGAGGATTACGCGTGAGTCAAGATAGAGAGCCTCTGTATATTAAAATACAGAATCATTTCAAAGATCTGATCATCTCCAGGGAGCTCGTAGAAGACGATAAAATCCCGACGGAAAAAGATCTGATGGACGAATTCGACGTCAGTCGGATTACGGTTGTGAATGCACTTGCCGAACTAGCGAAGGATGGTTGGATCTACAGGATTCCGGGAAGAGGCAGCTTCGTCAAAGGCATTCCGGAAAAGCAGATGGCAGTCAGCCCGGTCAGCGAAGCGCGCGGAGAGCAGTCGGAACCTAAAGTGAAAATTGGTCTCGTGTTCCCGGTGCTTGCCGACTATTTTGCCATTCGCTTAATAGCGGGGATAACGGACGGCCTTAAAGCCAAAGGTTATTCGCTTGTTATTATGCTGACCAACAACTCCAAGGAGAAAGAGAAGGAAGTTATCCGGGAGATGAAGAACACCGTTGACGGGCTTATTATTTTCCCTGTCGACGCCGAGGTCTATAACGAAGAGATTATCGCGCTCAAAATGCAGAATTACCCGTTTGTCCTGATTGACCGGTACCTGCCGGGCGTGGAGACAAACGTTGTTGCTTCGGACAGCGCGCTGGCCACGATGCTGGCGGTTGATCATTTGTGGGAGCTGGGACACCGCAATATTGCGATCTGCTCCGACTCGCCGCTTATGACGGTATCCGTAGACGAACGGATCCAAGGCTACCAGGAAGCCATGAAACAGAAGGAAGCACTCATTAACCCGTCGCTCATTCTGAATGATATTCATATTAATGGCGGCGGCATGAGTCCCGAGCATCCGTTCTACCGCTTCGTGAAAAATCAGATGGCGACCGCTTATATCGCGCTTAACTGCTCGCTTGGCGTTCAGATCTTATCGATTGCCAAGGAGGTTGGCCTTCGCGTTCCGGAGGATATCTCCATCGTGACGTTTGATAACCCGACACCGCTGCTCGAGGAGTTCAGCCTGCTGACGCATATCGACCAGTCGGAATATCAAATGGGGGCCGAAGCGGTACAGCTGCTGCTTCAAGTCATCGAGAATAAAGGCAAGCAGCCGATCAAATTCGAGAAGAAAATCTTGAAGCCAACCCTGATTGAACGCAAAACTACGGCAAAAGCGAAAGCATAAGCCGTTGTACATGCAAAACATACGAGAAAACCCGTTTCCCTTGCACTTCAAGGGGGGCGGGTTTTCTTTTTTTTATTTGACTAATTTGATATAACAAATATAATTAATTGTATAGGGGTTTTATAGCATTTGAGTAAGTCTAAAACAAGCAAGGAGGAAGATGATTATGAACGACAGGAAAGTTGTAGAAACCGCATCTTTGCATCTGCCAGTCCAAAACGCATCAACAAAGTCCTCTCTCAAAAAGTTTGCGGTCAGACACAAAGATGCTTTAATCGCGACGGCTATCTTGAGTCCAATGATTCTGTGGTGGCTTGTCTTGTCGGGGTTCCCGACGCTATTTGGCTTTTTCCTTGGATTTTTCGACTGGATCGGCATTGCGGCCAATCCGAAGTTTGTCTGGTTTGACAACTACGTTCGATTTTTCCACGATCCGCTTTACTACGAAGCCTTATGGAGATCGATCTGGCTTGGGGGACTTGTTACCGCGATTACCCTGATTGCCGGCTTTGGAGCAGCCTTGCTGATGAATATGCCGCTGTTCGGCAAAGGGATCTACCGGTCCATCTGGTACATTCCGGCGGTTACGTCAACGGTTGCGACTACGCAGATTTTCAATCTCCTCCTCGATACCAACAATGGCGTTATTAATAACTTTCTAAAATCAATCGGCAAGGAACCCATCGTATGGCAATATTCCGTTTTCTGGGGCGTGTTCTGGATCGTCGTCTACTCCGTATGGAAGGGCGTAGGGGGCGCGGCGCTGATCTGGCTTGCGGGTCTGCAGTCCGTTGACGTCTCCTTGTACGAAGCGGCGGAGATCGACGGAGCGGGACGCTGGGGCAAGCTTTGGAACGTGACGCTGCCGGGTTTGAAGCCGATTGCAACTTACATTGTCATTACAAGCTTGATTGGCGCGATTCAGATATATGAGCAGGTGCTGTTCATGACGGGCGGCGGTCCTTACGGTAAAACGGAAGTGCTTGTATTCCGCATCTACCGCGACGCGTTCTGGGACTTCAACCTTGGCATGGCGGGGGCCTCCTCGCTTATTATGGCGGTTATCGTCTTCTTGGTTACCATCGCTTATTACCGCTGGTCGACGAATTCGGACAGAAGCACAACGATCAAGATTAAAGGTGTTAAAGGAGGTCCTAAAGCATGAGAGAATCCATATCCAAAAAACTGGCGTTTCAATTGAAGCCGGGCAATCTGTTTGCCCATCTGGTTCTGCTTGGTATCGGACTTGTCCTATTATACCCTTTGGTCTTTATGATTCTGGCCGGCTTCTTCACGAAAGATGAGTTCACAAGCTCCATCATCGGACTGTTCCCGATTGCGAAAGCACCAACCCTTCAGAACTTTTTAGTTCTGTTCTACGGCTCTGCCGACGCAGGCATACAGAAATATTTCATTAACTCCGGCTACCGCACGATTTACAACACCTTCTGGGCGCTTCTGACTTCTTTGCTGGCCGGGTATGTGTTCGCAAGGCTGCGTTTCAAAGGGAAGGATCAGCTGTTCCTTGTCCTGCTGGGGACGCAAATGATTCCGGGAACGATCGCCCTCATTCCGACTTATCTGGAATTTGCGCGCTTTCCGTTTGCCGGGGGCAACCATATTTTCACCGGGGGCTCCGGGATTCTCGACACGTGGTGGGTATACTTCATCGGCGGACCAAGCTTGAATATCATGGGGGCATTCCTCGTTAAGCAGTCCATTGAGAAAATTCCGTTCGAGCTCGATGAAGCTGCTAAGGTGGACGGTGCGGGGACCATGCGCATAATCTTTCAAATCATGCTGCCGCTGCAGCTGCCGATTATGGCGTTTATTGCGATCACAACGGCGCTTGGGACATGGAATGACTTTGCAACGCCGTTCTTCTATACCTCTTCGGATAAGCTTCAGACGCTGCCTGCCGCGATAACAAGGCTGTCCTCGGCTGCCGTAAGTCCGGGGGCGATTCCGAACTGGCCGCTTATTATTACGCTTGGTCTCGGCATGACGGTTCCCGCGCTGCTTATTTTCTTCTTCTTCCAGAAGTACATTGTGCAGGGTCTCGCCAATACAGGCATAAAAGGTTAAGGGAAAATATTTGTTATAACATATTGAATATAACAAATAGTCATGATATATTAATGCCAAGAAGTCAGTTATCCTAATCTGGAGGGGTTCCATGTGAAAAGGACAAAGATCACATCCTTGCTTGTAACTGCACTATTAACGGTTTCATTATCAGCTTGCGGCGGCAACAATAACGGCAATAATTCGGCAGCTACCAATTCGCCGCAAAACTCGGCGACACCGGCTGAATCCGCTTCAGCCTCACCGTCTCCGTCGGAGAGCACGGACACGGGAGCGGGCAATCCGGTAACGATTACGGTTCTGAACGAAGGAGCTGTTGGAATCGGGGTTGGCAAGCTGGACGATCTGTTCGCGCCAAAAGAGAAGGAATTGAAAGGCAAAGGCATTGACGTTACTTATACGCCGGGCAACCCGGTAGCGGCATTCCCGCTTCATTACCAGAAAATTATCGCAGGCAAACTGCATGAGAAAAATATTAGCGTGAAAACCGAAGACTGGGGCTGGGGAGAGCCGCTGATCCAGAAAGAAACGGCAGGCTTCCTCGCTAAAAACGTTCCAGATATTATCGTAGGCGAAACGCAAATGCCAGGCTTTGCGCAGCAAGGGCTGCTTGAGCCGTTCCCGGACGATATGGCTGCGGAAATCCGTGAGAATGTATCGCCTGCGGCATGGAAGCCAATGGAATACGACGGCAAAATTTACGGTCTTGCTTCGCAGCCTGGCGTAAGCAGCCTGTATTGGAATAAGAAGCTGGTGAAAGAAGCCGGCATCGACCCGGAGAAGCCGATTACTTCCTGGCAAGAGCTGGCTGACAATGCGAAGAAAGTAACGGAAGCGGGCAAAGGCAAGTTCTATGGCGGCGGCGTTTACGCCGGTCCTAACTTCGGCGGATACCTGCGCTACGGCGCACTGATCGGAATTAACGGCGGTTCTTATGCCGATGCGAACGGTCAGCCGACCTTCAACTCCGATGCAAACGTAGAGACGGTTAATTTGCTCCGCGAGCTGAATGCGGATCATCCGGCCGGTCTGATGGTCAACAATACGGAAGGCACGTATTTCGATGCATGGAACAAAGGCCAGATTGCTTATCTGATCGACGGTCCTTGGCAAGTACAGCAGTGTAAAGACAATAAGCTGGAGTGCGGCATGTCGCCGATTCCTCTGTCGCCTAACGGAGCGGCTGCCAACGTAACGATTGGCGCGGCTTTCCACTCGGTACCGAAGGACGCGAAGAACAAAGACGCGGCTTTCGAGTATATCAAAGCGATGTACAGCAAGGAAATTCAGCAGCTGATTGCGGACTCCAACGTTCGTTCCCCGATTCTGAAGGAAATCGCTGAGGCGCATGATTACCAGCAAAAGCATCCGGAAATGTACCTGCATTACCAAGCGATGAACGGCAATGTCCAAGGTCTTCCTACCTTTGCGAAAGACAACTCCAAGGTATGGCAAGTATGGGGCGACGCGGTGGTGAAATCGCTGATGACCAAAGGCGACGTAAAAGCTATTCTCGACGACGCCCAAAAGAAAGCGGAACAAATTACCAAACAATAAAAATCAAAAAAGAGGACTTTCTTAACGCGTCCTGCACGGCCAGAAAGAATTATCGTTGAGCAGAAAAGGAGTAGTGGTATCTCTTTTAAGAGCGGAGCGCCCGCCTTTGCCTGAGGGAAATTTCCACTTAATAATCTAATCAGAATTTCCAGAGGGCAACAGCGGCGTAAAGAGATACCACTCTCCCGAAAATGCTCAATAACGCTAATTGTTTTCCGGCCACAGGACTGTTAATCAGTCCTCTTTTTTTCACAGGAGTGACTTTATGCCATACGAAACGACACGAATTAAGCTGCAGAAAGCGAAGGATCTCCTTCCGCGCATACGCGAAGCGATCTACCAACCCGTCTCCTCGCTGAAAGTAACCGCCTGGGTAACGAAGGAGCCGGTGCCATACGCGGAGCGGACCTCCGGAGAGCTTGTCGAGCTTACGCCCGGCGCGAAATGGGGCAACCTGTGGGATTGCGCCTGGTTCCGGTTTGAAGGGATTGTACCTGAAGTCGTTAGCGGGAAAAAAGCCGTCATGCTGATTGACGTCAACGGTGAGTTGTGCCTCGTCGATAAAGAAGGCTCGCCGATGCAGGGTCTTACCAATATCAACTCCGAATTTGATTTCAGCCTTGGCCTGCCTGGCAAACGCGTCGTTGATCTTGGTTATGAAGCCGCAGGCCAGCAGATTGATCTGTGGGCGGATGCCGGCTGTAACGACCTGTTCGGCAGATACCGCAGCGGCACCTTGAAGGAAGCCGATATCGCGATCTGTTACGAGGAAATCCGGCAGCTGTATTACGATTACGAGGTGCTTATCGAGCTTGCCGAGCATACGCCGGAGAACGGTGCGAGAAGAGAACGCTTGATTCAAAGCCTCTATGACGCGGCTCATAAGCTGCAAGTGATTGATGAAGAGACTGCTCGGCAGGCGAGAGAAATTCTGGCCAAGGAGCTTGCCAAAAAAGGCGGCGATCCCGTTGTGACGGTCAGCGCAATCGGCCATGCGCATATCGACCTTGCGTGGCTGTGGCCCATCCGCGAGACGATCCGGAAAGGCGCACGAACTTTCTCTACCGTGCTTACGAACATGGAGAAATATCCGGATTACGTATTTGGCGCAAGCCAGCCGCAGCTCTATCAATGGATGAAAGAGTATTATCCGAAGCTGTACGACCGGATTAAGGAGCGTATTCAGGAAGGGCGCTGGGAAGTACAAGGCGCGATGTGGGTGGAGCCGGATACGAATATTTCCGGCGGCGAAGCATTGGTTCGCCAGATCCTGTACGGCAAACGGTTCTTCCAGCAGGAATTCGGCCAGGAGATGAAGGTGCTGTGGCTGCCGGACGTATTTGGCTATGCGGCCAGCTTGCCTCAGCTGCTCAGAAAGTCGGGCGTCGATTATATGATGACCCAGAAACTGTCGTGGAACGTGTACAACACGCATCCGCATCACAGCTTTGAATGGGAGGGTATTGACGGAAGCAAGGTGCTGGCGCATCTTCCGCCGGAGGATACGTACAACAGCCCGGGCGCGCCAAGATCGCTCGCCAAGATTGAGAACAGCTATCTCGACCGCAACGTATCCGAGCATGCCTTGATGCTGTTCGGGATCGGCGACGGCGGCGGGGGACCGGGCGAGGAGCATCTGGAACGGCTGTCGCGCGAACATAATCTTCTTGGACTGCCGCCGGTTGTTCAAGAGTCTTCCTTGTCTTTCTTCCATAAGCTTGAGGAAGAGAGAGCGCGCTTCCAGACGTACCGCGGAGAGCTGTACCTGGAGAAGCATCAAGGTACGCTGACCTCGCAGGCCCGGAACAAATGGTATAACCGCAAGATGGAGAAATCGCTCCGCGAGCTTGAATTTGCGGCCTCCCTATTGCTTGCCATGGGAGAGAATGCGTACCCGTCCGAGGAGCTTGAAGGGATCTGGAAGGAAACGCTGCTCTATCAGTTCCATGATATTTTGCCGGGCTCTTCGATTACTCGCGTCTTTGAAGAATCGCTGGAGCGTTATGCCGCAATGCATGGCCGCACGCGGGAGCTGATTGCGCAAACCTATTCAAAAGTCGCGGAGCTCGCCGGAGCACGTGAAGGTCAGGCGCTTGTCTTTAACTCTTTGCCGTGGGAACGCGAGGAGGTTGTCGAGCATAAGGGCAGCCGTTATGCCGTGAAAGTGCCGGCAATGGGCTTTGCGTCTCTTGCGGAGGCGGAGCTTCGCCGGGAGCGGACGGAACAATCCGGGCTTCTCGCAGGCGAGCAGCTTCTTGAGAACAAGAATCTGCGCATTCGCTTTGGACAGGACGGAAGTATCGAGTCGTTGTACGACAAAGCCGCAGGCCGGGAAGCGATTATGCCTGGCCAGAAAGCCAACGTGCTGACCGTCTATCACGACAAAGGCGATGCCTGGGATTTCCCTCGGGATTACCGGGAGACGGTGGCTGGCCGCATGAAGCTTGAAGAAAGCTCCTTCTCGGTTGAGCAAGGCAAGGCGGTGCTAGAGCAGCATTACCGGTTCGGCGAATCCACGCTGGTACAGCGGATTGTGCTGGATGAAGAAGCAACAACCGTAAGGTTTGAATCCAAGGCGGATTGGAAGGAATCGGAGAAGATGCTGCGTGTCTCCTTCCCTGTTCAGGTCATGTCCGACCATGTGAACTGCGAGATTCAATTTGGTTATTTGAAGCGTCCGACAACTAGGAACACGATGATCGAATTTGTCCGCGATGAAATATGCGCGCATCAATATATCGACCTGTCGCAGCCGGACTACGGCGTTGCTCTGCTCAGCGACAGCAAATACGGCTACAGCGCGGAACGGAACGTGCTGGACATCAATCTGCTCCGCAGTCCAGGCTATCCGGATCCGGTTGCCGACCGCGCGGAACATCAATTCGTCTATGTGGTTTATCCGCATCGCGGAGACTTCATCCAAGCGGAGGTATACCGCAAAGGGTATGAGCTGAATACGCCGCTGACGGTGGCCGAGCCTTCTCGGGCGTCTTCGGCCGCAGGACGCACGGCTTCCTTTGCCTCTCTTGTTCAAGTGAATCATCCGCATGTCATGATTGAAGCGGTGAAAAAAGCCGAGGATTCGGATGATCTCATTATCCGTCTGTACGAGGTGTCCGGAACGTTTGCCGAAACATCGGTTAGTTTCGGGATTCCGGTCTCGCTCGTCGAGGAAGTGGATCTTATGGAAAATACGATCGGAGAGGCTGGGACGAAGCTGTCGTTCCAACCGTTCGAGATCAAGTCGCTTCGCGTGAAGCTCTAGTCACGGTTAGGTCAATCAGGAGGGAAGGCGTAACGGCTCCCTCCTGTTTTATTTTCGGCTAATAGGCGAATGGATAGAGGAGGATGTTGCAGTCATGATCAGAAAGAATCGGCAGGAAGAGTTAACGGGCTTTCAGGAGGGTGGACCCTACCATCCGTCCTATGATTTGCAGACAGACTTCGTTATGGTCTATGGCATCCACGGCGATTTTCAGGAACGGATCCGGACATGGAAGGAAAAGGGCTATGTGGTTCATCTTATGACGGGCGTGTCCTGGGGCGGTTATCAGGACTATCTGAACGGTAAGGTCGACGGCCGGCAACATTGGGATGAAGCGCAGAAAAACCGAAAATACGAAAATATCATTCACGGCACCTCCGTGGATATTCCTTATATGGTTCCTACGATCGCTTACGCCGATTTTCTGACCGAACGGATCCGCATCGCCGTAGACGCCGGCGTAGAAGCCATTCACTTGGAGGAGCCGGAATTCTGGGTGGAGGGCGGTTATTCGGATACGTTCAAGCGCGAATGGGAGATCTATTACCGCGAGCCTTGGCAGGCTCCGCATGCTTCGGTAGACGCGCAGTACCGCGCTTCGAAGCTGAAGGCTTACCTGTATACCCGCACGCTTGACCGGATTTGCAGTACCCTCAAGGAATATGCGATGCAGAAGTACGGCCGCCGGATCCGCTTTTACGTGCCGACGCATAGCCTTATCAACTATACGCAATGGCGGATCGTCAGCCCGGAATCGAAGCTGCTTGAGCTGCCGGGGGTAGACGGCTATATCGCGCAGGTATGGACGGGAACGGCGCAAACGCCAAATGTGTACAACGGCGTCCGCAAGGAGCGTACCTTTGAGACGGCCTATCTGGAATACGGCATTATGCAGGAGCTTGTCCGCGGCACCGACCGCAGAATGTGGTTCCTGCATGACCCGATTGCCGACGATCCGAAGCATACGTGGAAGGACTACCGCAGCAATTATATCCGCACGCTGGTCGCATCCCTGTTGCATCCGCATGTAAGCCGTTACGAAGTATGCCCTTGGCCAAGAAGGATCTATCAGGGACAGTACCCAAGAGAAGGCGGGAATGGCAAAGAGAGAATTCCGGCCGCATACGCAACGGAGCTGCAAACGGTATTAAACGTGCTTGGCACCATGGATGGGCTCGATGCGGAATGGCTGACGGACAGCTTACAGGTAGGTCTGCTGCTCGCCGATTCGGCGATGTATCAGCGTAACCATCCGGATTGGAGCGAAGAAGCTACTTCCTTCAAATACGATGGCACGGAGGTTGCGTCGGCGCTTGGCAGCGAGTTTATGGAGCTGCTAGACTGGTCGCCGTTTTACGGCCTTGCGCTGCCGCTCCTCAAGCATGGCGCAGCCGTCCGTCCGGTTCAGCTCGACAATGCGGGAAGATTCCCGGGGTATCTGGACGATTACCGCGTCCTGGTGCTCAGCTATGAATATATGAAGCCGGAATCGTCCGGTCTGCATAATGTTCTGGCGGAATGGGTGAAGGAAGGCGGCACGCTGATCTACGTCGGAGACGGCAGCGACGACTTCCATACCGTTCGCGAATGGTGGAATCAGGGCAGCAAGAAATTTGCTTCGCCAATGGAGCATTTATTCGCAAGTCTTGGTCTGGAGACGTCGCTGGCTCCGGGAGAATATGCCGTGGGCAAAGGCTGTCTGGCTTACCTGCCTCTGCATCCGTCGCAATGCGCAGTCCTGCCGGAAGCTGGCGAGCAGCTGAGACACACGGTAGCCTCCGCTATTACAAAAGTAGAGAACTCTCTTCGCTGGGAGAAAAAGAACGGCATGGCGTTGCGCAGAGGCCCTTACATTATTGCTGCCGTGCTGGATGAGTCCGTGAGCGAAGAGCCTTATAAAATTTACGGCAAGCTGGTCGATTTGCTGAATGCCAACCTCCCCGTTGTGGATGAGGTTACGGTTAACGAAGGCGAGCAAGCGCTGCTCTATGACCTGAGCAAAGCGGGGTGCGGCGTACAGCTGATCGCTGCTGCTTCCCGTATCGATCGTGTGGAAGAGAATGATGACGGCTTTAGCTTTAAGGCTTACGGTCCTGAAGGCATTCAGGCAGCCGCCAGATTCCAATGCCCGCGCAAGCCCAGAACCGTGGCTTTTAGCGCAGCAGCGACCTCCATTCGGATGCCGCTGGAGTTCAAGTGGGACGAAGGCAGCTCGACGGTGCTTTTCCGTTACGAGAATGACCCGGCCGGCGTGTCGGTAAAGGTGATTTGGTAACGGACTATTATCAAGGGGGAGGAAGACCGAGTGAAGGGCAAAGGTAAAATCATTAGCATTTCTCTGGCCGTTATCCTCGTTGCTGCCGTATCCTCGTATCTGGCATGGCCGGAGAAGAAGGAAGGGGTCAGCTGGCCAAGCAAGCAGGCTTTGCCGACGTTTCAAGCCCCGGCCGAAACACTTGATCTCATTTATACGACAGATAGCTATTACTATCAGGCCGAGAACGAAGCGTTTGGGCATGACACGGGCAAAGCGGACGGAGACGGCTGGTTGGCGGAAGCGGGAAGCGATGCTGCCGGCAAGGCAATTTTGGACGTAACGGGGCGCAAGGAAATACCGGCGGGAGAAATAAAAGCCGCGTTTAATATGCAGGTCGATAACTTTGCGGATGAGGACGGCGTTGTCGCCACGCTCGAGGTGCGGGACCAGACGGCGGATGCCGTTCTTGCTTCGATGGAAGTCCGCAACTGGGATTTCCGGCTGCCGAATGCGTCGCAAAGCTTTGAGCTTTCGTTTAACGCGCCGGGAGAAGGGCATGAGTTGGAATTCAAGGTGTTATGGACCGGCAAATCCACGATGAAGCTGTTTGATGCTGGCGTATTCTGGCCGCTCCGCAAAGACGAGAACTTATTGTTCACCTCTTTGAAAGGCGTCGTGAATCAGACGAAACCGCGCATTTATTCGTATACGGACAATGTCCGGGGCTCTACCGGTACCGCCCTGCTGGATGACTTGGGGCTGAAATATGCCGAGGTGAAGGATAACTGGCAGCTGCTGAACAAATACCGGTCCGAGCTGAAGGGGCTCATCGTCTACGATGATCAGCAGCCGGATACGATTAATCTGGCAACTACGATTGCGGGATTAAAAAACGCCATTGTCGCTCCGCCATCCCTCGTGGATAAGCTGACAAGCGCGCCGTATAATTTGCCAATCCTGGAGGACCTGCGCGGCAAATTCGGCTCCAAGCTGGAGGTATACGGTTATCTGTACGACCGCTATTGGAAGCAGACAACGCATAAAGCGATTGTTGGCCTTGACCCGGGCATCCAATCCTATCTTCGCGATTATGCAATGGGAATGGACGCCGCGGTGGTCTGGCTGAATCCGGCGGATGAGGGTGAGTCGGCGCTGCTGGATAAGTTCCTGCAGGATATGCCTTACGGGACGGGACTCTATCTCGGCTGGTGGCCGGATGAAGGGATGGGCGTCAAGAAGACGTCGGATTACGGGCTTGCGACGGTTGCCAGCGACTTCTCCTCGAACCTTAGCGTGCTCAGCGGCACCTCGAGGTCGATTGCGAAGCCGAAGGCGCCGGAGAAACCGAAGCTCGAGAATAAAGTGTATGTCTCGTTTATTTTGAGTGACGGCGACAACCTGCAGTACATGGAGCATGCCTTCTGGAACGTATGGAATACGCCGAACCGCGGAGAGGTGCCGCTTGGCTGGACGATCTCGCCGCTGATGGTCGATACGATGCCGGGCCTGCTGAATTATTTGTACAAAAACGCTACGCCTAACGATGCTTTTGTTTCCGGTCCGTCCGGCGTGGGTTACACGTACCCGAACTTCTGGGAGAAGGAAGACGGACTTGACCGCTTTATCGAGCGTACGAACGATTATATGAAGCAGGCGGGTCTAAACGTACTGACGGTGTGGAATTACGTGAAGGGCGAGATTAAGCCGGAGGTAGCCGAAAAGCTTGCCAAGCATGCCCCGTCGCTGCTCGGTTTCACTTCGCAGTTCGGTACCGGTTCCATCGGAGTCTACGGCAACTCGATGCCGGGGCAGGAGCTGAACGTCGCGTACGGCAGCGCGGAGAGTGACCTGACAAACGGCATTGCCGACGGTCTCGAGAGATGGGACGGCAAGTCGCCATCTTTTGTCTCCATACAGGCCAACCCTTGGCAGGTCAGCTATCAGAACTTTATCAACGCTATGAATCTATACAAAGATAACGCTGACGTTGTATTTGTCCGTCCGGATGTCTACTTCCAGCTGATGAGGGAGAGCAAGGGCCTTCCGGTGACGCCTTGAAAAAATCCATAGAGACAGCCATGCATCTGTTGAATGCATGGCTGTTTTTTTAGGTCTAATGCTACCCTTGCTGAAAACGCTTTCGCTTGATAGACTGAACATATCTTTCCGGGCAGGAGGAGAGGCTTACTGAAGCTATCGATTAAGACCCAGCTGATCATCAGCTTTTTCGTCGTTATGATCCCCGGCGTGCTGTTCTTCATCGGCAATAACCTATACGCCAAAAACGTCGTCCGGGACAAGGTAACCGAGACCTACCGGAATACGCTGGATATCTTCGCCGACCATACGGACCGGACGCTGAACGACATTACGAACTATTTAAACAAGCTTGGCGTCTACGATACCGACGTCGGCGTGCTCAATTCCTTCCCTCCGGGCAGCGACAACTACGTCCTGACCAAGGTTCGCATCCAGCTTAAAATCAACCGCGACATTGGCTTATACAATGTGATCGACACCATTTTTCTCTTTAACTCCAACGAACTCATCCTGAGCACCAGCTCCCAGAATCAGTACGGCATCCTCAAGAACGTCTTAAATGATAACGTCCGGCGCATCGTGGACGAGAGCACGCCGGGCCGCTGGCTGCTGTGGTACGACCGGAGAATCGAGGGCGGCAATTTTCTCGTGCAGGTAAGCGAGGTCCCTGATACCGGACTGTACGTCGGCGCGATTATCCGCATGTCGGAGATTGCCAATCAGCTGTCGATTAAATGGTCGCACGGCGATATCGGAGAAGCCGCCATCTACCGCTCGGACGGCACCCGTCTAGGCGTGCAGGGAACGGACAGCCATGTGCAATTGAATCGGACAGACCTGATCCGCGAAAACGCGCCGTACCGGTTCGTGAAAGACGGGGAGACCGGCAAACGGTACCTCATGATGAACCGGCCCAGCGAGGTGGCCGATATGACGACCAGCATCCTTATTCCCGAGAGTTATATTTTGCAAGGCCTTCCCTATTTCCAATTGCTGACGTATGCGATGGCGGTTGGAGTCATCTTCATCTTCTCCCTCTACCTCTTCTTCATAAGGCGTACGCTGTTCAAGCCGCTGCAGCAGCTGATCAGCGGCATGAAGAAAATTTCGCTCGGTATGCTCAACGTTCGGCTTCAGACGAACAACACGCTGGAGTTCGTCTTCCTCGCGAACACCTTCAACAATATGGCGGAGCAGATCAAGAGCCTTCGAATCGGGGTGTACGAGGAGCAGCTAAAGGCTCAGAAGATCGAGCTGAAGCAGCTGCAGGCGCAGATCAACCCTCATTTCTATATGAACAGCCTGAACATCATCTATAACTTCGCGGCATTGAAGGATACCGATTCGGTGAAAAAGATGGCGCTCCATCTGGGCGATTATTTCCGCTTTATCATGCGGGCCAACCGGGAGCTGATCACTCTTGAGGAGGAGCTGAAGCATATCGCGAACTATCTCGAGATCCAGAAGTTCCGTTTCCCGCACAAGCTTGGCAGCGTATTCGACATTCCGGGCCGCATGAAGGGCAGTCTGATGCCTGCCCTGTCGATCCAGCCGTTCGTGGAAAATGCGATCATCCACGGCTTCGTCAATCATCGCAAGCCTTTTGAGATCAGGATCCGCGGCGAGCTGCTCGAGGAGGAGGGGGCGTTTATGCAGATTACCGTGGAGGATAACGGCGACGGCTTTCCCGAGGAGGTGCTGCGGCGGCTGAACGAGGGACAGGGTCTCCCTTCCGCGGATTCGAGCAGGCTCGGCATTGCCAACGTCATCCAGCGGCTCAAGCTGCGGTACGACGGTGCCGCGCGTGTCGATTTCCGAAATACGGACGATGGCGGAGCGGCCGTCACGATCAGGCTGCCGGTATCGACAGAACCCGAGCTTCCGGAACCGAAAGGAGAATGACGATGTACAACCTGCTTGTAGTGGACGACGAGGATATAGCCATCCGCGGTATTGTCGAGGGGATCGATTGGTCATCCCTCCCGTTGGCGAATATTTTTACCGCATACGATGCCGAGGAGGCGCGGCAGGTGTTCAGGGCGCACCCCATTCACGTCCTGATCTCCGACATCGACATCCCGCAGGAGAACGGCATCACTCTGCTCGCCTGGGTCAACGAGACTTCGCCTCAAACGGAAACCATTTTCCTGACCGGCCACGCCAATTTCAATTTCGCTCAGCAGGCCGTCCAGCTCGGCAGCTTCGACTATCTGCTCAAGCCGGTCGATCATGACGTGCTGAAGAGCTGCGTGGAGAAAGCCGTCGAAGCGGTTCGCAGGCGCGAGCAGGAGGAGGCGTATCTCAAGACGTATGCCTACTATTTCGACCAATGGAACCGCCAGCTTCCGCTGCTCGTCGAGCGCCTGTGGCAGGACGTTCTGGGACTGCGCATCCCAGCCTCGGCGGACAAGCTAGAGCCGCTGTTCGAGCTGTACGGCATTCCGCTTGACATCGGCAAGCGCGTACAGCCGCTCCTGATCAGCGTGGAGCAGTGGACGCAGGATTGGAACGCGCGCGACGAAGAAATTATGACCTACGCGCTGAAGAACGCCGCGGCGGACATTATACTGAGAGACCGCTCCGGCCACGTTATTCAAGACGCAGGCGGCATCCTCTTCGCCCTCCTCTACGAGCCGTCGGGGGAAGACGAGAGTACACTTGAGGAGCGGTGCGCGGAATATATCCGCAAATGCTCGGAATACCTGTACGCCGTCGTCTCCTGCTACATTGGCGAGGCAGCTCCCGTCGCCTCGCTGCGGTTCGGGGCTCAGAGCCTCGGCGAGCTGGAACGCTCCAACGTCTGCCAGACCGGCCGGGTATTCCGTCTATCCGACTATAAGCGGGAGAAGAAATCCATTACCGCCCAGCCGAATTTTCAGGAATGGTCGGCGCTCATCGAGCAGGGCAAGACATGCGAGCTGAAGCGCCACATTGAGGATTTGTTCGACCGACTCCAGTTCGGTCAGGTCGACCATGCCTATATGGTCAGCTACTATTTCGGGCTTGTCCACACCGTCTTTCAGGTGCTGCAGCGGCGCTCCGTACCCGTTGAAACGGTGTATGCGGAAGAGGAATGGCACAGCGGCGAGCATGCGATGAAGTCGCTCGGAGCGATGAAGGCATGGACGATCCAGTTTGCCGCCAAAGCATCGGACTGCCTGGTTAAACAGGGAAAGGACGTGTCCAATACGATCGCCAAGGTACAGACGTACATCGAGGAGAACCTGCAGCATGACCTGAACCGGGAGGAGATCGCGAGGCATGTCTATTTGAACCCCGCCTATCTGTCGCGGCTTTTCCGCAAGGAGACGGGAAAGTCGCTTACCGACTACATGGTTGATCGGCGCATGCTAAGATCCATATCCGAGCTCAAGCTGACGAACCATAAAATCAGCGATATCGCGATATCCGTCGGATATGCGAGCTTCTCCCACTTCTCCAAGCAGTTCAAACGTTCAACGGGAATGACGCCGCAAGATTACCGCAAGAAATACCAGGATTTTCGGTAAAAATGTCACCGGAGCAATAAGGTGGTAACGACGCCGCTAGAGTGCGGTGTCTTTTTTTGTGTACGATTATAGCTATAGTCGATAGACAAGGAGGACCTAACATGGCCAATGCGGAAGCGGCCCCGCTGCAAGCGACGGGAGCCAAGACGCGGAAAGGGACGCGGAAAAGGACGCTCACCTACCTGATCCGAAACTATTGGATGTTCTATTTGATGCTGCTTCCCGGGGTGCTGCTGCTCATTTTCAACAATTATATCCCTATGCTCGGTATTGTAATCGCATTCAAGTCGGTCCGGTTCGATATCGGTATTCTGAACAGCCCCTGGGCGGGCCTTACCAACTTCAAATTTCTGTTTCAATCCAGCGATTCGTACATCATCATCCGCAACACGCTGCTGTACAATTCAGCGTTCATCGTGCTTAATCTGATTTTCCCGCTGGCTTTCGCCCTTATGTTGAACGAGATGAAGAACCGTTTCCTGTCCAAGCTGCATCAGACAATCATGTTCCTTCCGTACTTCCTCTCGATGACGGTTATCGCTTACCTGGTATACGGCTTCATGAGCGATGAGCACGGCTATCTGAACGGCACGCTTCTGCCCGCACTCGGTCTCGACTCGGTCCGCTGGTACTTCACGAAGGAGGTATGGCCGTTCGTCCTGCCGCTCATCAATACATGGAAGAG
Source organism: Paenibacillus sp. ATY16 (assembly GCF_003399985.2). NCBI lineage: Bacteria > Bacillati > Bacillota > Bacilli > Caryophanales > Paenibacillaceae > Paenibacillus > Paenibacillus sp. ATY16. The sequence goes on from NZ_NMOK02000046.1 coordinate 40,287, forward strand.
CATGGGCTACTATACGGTCGTTTACATGGCGGCGATTATCGGCATCGACGACGAATATTACGAGGCGGCGACGATCGACGGAGCAAGCAAATGGCAGCAGATGACGAGTATCACGATCCCTCTCATTATGCCGGTTATCACCATCATGACCCTGCTGCAAATCGGCCGGATATTCAACGCCGACTTCGGACTGTTCTTCCAGGTTCCGCGTGAATCCGGCACGTTGTTCCCCGTGACGAACGTCATAGACACCTACGTCTACCGTACGTTCCTCACCGTCGGCGACATCGGCCTCTCGTCTGCCGCCGGGCTGTTCCAATCCGTTGTAGGCTTCACGCTCGTTTTTCTATCCAACTGGGTCGTTCGCCGGATCAACAGCGACAACGCCTTATTCTAGGAGGGAACCGGATGGCTGCCATCTCCGACAAAAACACTGCGGGCTCGAATCCGAAAAACCGGTTGTCCGCCGCAGCTTCAAGCGGCATCAATATCTTCTTCATCCTCTATTCCGCCCTATGCGTCATCCCGCTATTGCTGCTGCTCTCCGTATCGTTCTCGGACGAGAAATCCGTCCTGACGCACGGCTACCGATTCATCCCGGAGAAGTTCAATCTGGCCGCCTATGCCTTCCTTTACAAGGACATCGGACAGATCGCGTATTCCTACGGAATCTCTATTACGGTTACGGTCGTCGGCACGGTGCTCAGCATGCTGATCATCGCGCTTTACGCCTACCCGATATCGCGCAGCCAATTTCCGCACGCCCGATTCTTCACCTTCTTCGTCTTCTTTACGATGCTCTTCTCCGGGGGGCTTGTTCCCTGGTATCTCGTTTACGTGCAGATGCTGAATCTGAAGGATACGCTCTGGGCGCTCATTATGCCGCTTCTGGTGTCTTCCTTCTGGGTTCTGATCGTAAGGACTTTTTTCAAGGAGACCATACCCGCAGCGGTATTGGAGTCGGCGAAGATCGACGGAGCCGGCGAGCTGCGGATCTTCATCCGCATCGTTCTTCCGCTATCCATGCCGGTACTGGCGACGGTGGCGCTCTTCCAGACGCTGACGTATTGGAACGACTGGTTTCTAAGCCTCGTCTTCATCACCAACGATCACAACATCTCGGTTCAATACCTGCTCTATAAAATGCTTGCGAATATTCAGTATCTCTCCAGCAATCCGACGGCTGCGGCCGAGATTGCCAGGGCGGGCGGCATGTTCAACTTTCCCAGCGAAACCGTGCGGATGGCGCTCGTCGTGGTTGGTATCGGCCCGATCGTGTTCGCCTACCCGTTCTTCCAGAAATATTTCGTCCGCGGCCTGACGGTTGGCGCGGTGAAGGGCTAATTCCTTTCCCGGCTATCGCGCCGGAACGATCTGCCTTGCATTTGGCTGTAGCCGGCAATCCGGTTAAGCATACAAATCAACTATTGGGAGGTCCATCTCTTTATGAAGCAGACGAAAAAAACAATTTCGCTGATTGGCCTGCTCCTGCTCGTTATCGCCCTCTTCATGTCCGCATGCAGCAAAAACCAGCCATCCGCTTCCGGCGGCAATGATGCGTCTGCCAGCAATGCCGGAGCCAGCATGGCGGCGAATGACGGCGGGGACGCGCCGGCCGATCTCAAGCCCTACAAGCTGAAGCTCGTGTACGAAGGGCCGCCGCAGGCGGACGAGGCGATGGTGGAGGAAGCTCTGAACAAAATTTTGACGGAGAAAATCAACGCCACCATCGACATCTCTCCGATCGACTGGGGGGCGTGGGACGACAAGGTGAACCTGATGATTGCCTCCCGCGAGCCGGTAGACATTCTATTCACGGCGCAGTGGAACGGCTATTCGAAGAATGTCGCCAAGGGCGCCTATAAGGAGCTCGGCGATCTGCTGAGCAAATACGGCCAAGGGATTACCGGCTCGCTTGATCCATCATTCCTCGAGGGCTCCAAAATCAACGGTAAAAACTATGGCATACCGACGAACAAGGAGCTCGCGTTCGCAGGCGGAGTCGTCTACCGCAAGGATATTGCCGATGAGCTGGGCCTTGACATGAGCACGGTGAAGACGGCGGAGGATCTGGACGCCATCTACAAGGTGGTGAAGGAGAAGAAGCCGGATATGACTCCTCTCTATATGCAAGGCGGGTCGTTCGGGCAACTGACCGAATTCGACTCCTTGGGCGACGGCACAATTCCCGGAGTCATCTCTAAGGAAGACAGCGACACGACGGTCAAGATGATGGAGGACTTCGATATTTACAAGCGTTATCTGAAGCTCGCCCGCGACTTCTTCCAGAAAGGCTATATCAACAAGGACGCCGCGACCACGCAGCTCTCGAGCGGCGACGCCTATAAGGGCGGCAACGTCTTCTCGACGATCGAGCCGCTCAAGCCCGGCAAGGCGGCGGAAATCGCCAATGCGGCCGGCATCGGAGGGAAGCTGGACCAAATCTATCTGACCGGCAAAACGGTCTCTACTTCCGAGACGGCGGGTGCCATGCTGGCGATCTCGACGACGTCCAAGAACCCTGAGCGGGCCATGATGTTCATTAACCTGCTTCACACCGACAAGGATATCGTCAACCTGCTGAACTTCGGCATCGAAGGCGTGCATTATACGCTCAGCGGCGACGTCATGACGCCTACCGATAAATCCGGCCAATACGCCCCCGGCGTCGCTTGGGAACTCGGCAACCAGTTCCTCAACCATGTGTGGAACACCGAGGCGCCAGACAAGTGGGAGCAGTTCAAGGCGTTTAACGAGGGAGCCAAGCCGTCGCCTGGTCTCGGTTTTGTCTTCAACAGCGATTCCGTGAAAGCGGAGGTCGGAGCGCTCGCGAACGTCATCAAGCAGTACCAGAAGGCGCTGGAGACCGGCTCGGTCGACACCGACAAGGTCTTGCCGGAATATGTCGCGGCGCTGAAATCCGCCGGCGTCGAGAAGGTCATCGCCGAGAAGCAGAAGCAGTTCGACGCCTTCCTGGCTGCGAAGGGCAAATAAGAACAGCACAAAAAGCCGTTGCTCCAGCTGCCACGGGCGGAGGAGCAACGGCTTTTTTTCCAGCGATTTCCGGTCCAATGGTTGACATCTCTTTCCAAAGAGACTATTCTTAAAACAAATGTTAGTGAGTACTAACATACAGACAGATAAGGGTGAGCCGTTTTGGATAATAAGGTAAAACTCATGCAGGCCGCGATTGATTTGATGGCGGAGAAGGGTTATAAAGGCGTATCCACCAAAGAGATTGCCGCGGTGGCAGGGGTAAGCGAAATGACGTTATTCCGGAACTTCGCCAATAAGCTGAATTTGCTCGACAAGGCCGTTGACTATTTCCATTATTCCATGGAAATGACCCGGATTTTTCAAGAAGAAGTGGTATGGGATATGCGAGCAGACCTGCTGCTTGTAAGCGAAATGTATCATGAGGTGATGGAGCGCAACCGCAAGTTGTTTCTTATCGTTCTGGCGGACAATGATTTGGCCGGCATCAGGCAGAAAGCGCAGAAGCATCCCCGGATTATGCTCGAGCTTCTGATGGATTACTTTAAGGAAATGCAAAGACGAGACAAAATGATCGACACGGATGCGGAGACGCAGGCCATCACGTTTATGTGGATGAATTACGGGGCTTTTATCTCTCGCCTGTATACGGCCGAGGCGGTTACAAAGGTTACGAGAGAGAGGTTTGCGGAATCCAGCGTTGATTTGTTCGTGCGAGCTTTAAGCCGTTAAATTCGAGGAGGATGAAGAATGGGATTTTCCGAAAAAATCGTTGGTAAAACGGCCTCGGCCGGTTTTCAGATCGGGGTTCGCAGGACCTTGCCCGTTTCCCCCGAAAAAGCTTGGGCATTCCTCACTTCGGCCGAAGGCTTGAGGTTATGGATCGGCAATGTCAAGAACTTAGCGATTGAAGCCGGCGAGACGTTTGAGAGTGCCGAAGGGATAGCGGGAGAATTGAGGATTGTTAAGCCTCGGCAGCAGCTGCGCCTGAAGTGGACTAAGCCCGGCTGGGAGAAGCCCTCGACCTTGCAAATCCGGCTCATCTCCAGCCATCCGGAGAAAACAACGGTCAGCTTCCATCAGGAAAACCTGGACCATGCGGCTACGAGGGAGCAGATGAAGCTGCATTGGGAAGATGTATTGAACGAGATGCTGCAGAAAACGAACGCAAACTAGATACTATTATCCCCAAATACAGCAGGGCCATGACGATCGATTGTCATGGCCCTGTTATTGCTGAAGCGCGTTGCTCTTGAATATCGAGCATCGGCGGCCGTCCGTACATTCGGGCGTATTCGCGGCTGAACTGGGACGGGCTTTCGTATCCAACTAGGAAGGCGGCTTCCGAAGCATGCACCGTTTCCGTCAGCATTAAGCGTCTTGCTTCCTGCAGGCGCAGCGTTTTCTGATATTGCAGTGGGCTCATCGACGTTACGCGTTTGAAATGTTTATGAAAAGCCGAGGTGCTGAGGCTTGCTTCCTTGGCCAGCTGCTCAATGACAAGCGGCTCCGCGTATTGCCGGTTAATCATCCGAATCGCTTGCGCAATGTTATGCGAATGGCTGCCAACCATAGCGAAGGAGCGTATCAGCGAGCCATGCTCGCTTTGCAGCACGCGGTACAGGATCTCGCGGACAATAAGCGGTGCGAGAACCGGAATGTCCCCCGGCGTATCCAGCAGCTGAACAAGCCTGACGGCGGCTTCGAGCAAGCCCGGAGACGTGCGGTTCATCGTTATGCCCGGTGAGGCATCAACTGGTGAGGTTGAGGCGCTGCTGCTTTCTTTTACAATATCGAGTATGACATCGGGGTCGAAGCTCAGCTTTAAGCTTAAATACGGGACCTCGGGCGAAGCCTCCACGATTTTGCTTATAATCGGCAGTTCCGCGGCAATAACGACAAAAGTCATCGGGTCGTACCGGTAAGTTTCATCTCCGAGAGTAGCCGTCTTTGCCCCTTGCGCCACAAGACAAAGGGATGGCTTATATACGGATTCAAGCGGCTCCGACAGATGGTCGGCATTCATCAATGACAGATTGGGAACAGAAGTAGGAAACGTGCCGCTTGACGGAGCATGGCGCAGGATCAAGTCCGCTAAGTGCCGCAAAGCCTGCTCCATTCGCAAGGATTCGTCCATGGCTTATGACTTCCTTTCCGAAGAGGGGATTGCTTTTATTTTAAAATAGAAATGCGCGAGTTTCACTATACTAAGCTTATCTTTCATCCGCGAAGAGAAATAGGCAAGGATTGAACGGTTCTGTTCTAACGGTATTCCCCTTGCATTCCCTATAATCAATGTTGTAGCCACGCCAATTAAATATCCGAAACATAAAGGAGCGAATGAATAATGAGTTTACAAGGAAAAGTCGCAATTGTCACCGGTGCTTCAAGAGGGATTGGACGTCAAATCGCCATTCAGCTGGGCGAAGCGGGCGCGAAAGTTGTTGTCAATTATTCCTCCAACGAAGAGAAAGCAAACGAGGTTGTTCAATTCATCGAGCAAGCGGGTGGCGAAGCTGCTGCCATCCGCGGAGATATCAGGAAGGTCGGCGATGTGGAGGGATTGTTCTCGGAGACGCTTGAACGGTTCGGACGCGTGGATATTCTCGTGAATAACGGGGGGATTATGGACCTGGCCCCGATTGCGAGCGTAACGGAGGAAATGTTCGACCGGCAGTTCATGATTAATGTAAAAGGGACGTATTTCGCCTGCCAGCAAGCGATGAAGCATATGGCAAGCGGCGGGACGATTATTAATTTCTCGACCTCCGTATCCGGCGCAATGCTTCCGACATACAGCGTTTACGCGGCAACCAAAGGAGCTGTCGAGCAGTTAACCCGTCAGCTGGCGAAGGAATTCGGGCCGAAAGATATTATTATCAACTGCATCGCACCCGGTCAAGTATCGACGGAGCTGTTCCTGAACGGCAAATCCGAGGAGCTAGTGGATTCGTTCCGCCGCATGAACGCGTTCGGGCGTCTTGGTGAGCCTAACGATATCGCCAATGCCGTGGAACTTCTCGTCAGCGATAAAGCCCGCTGGATTACCGGTCAGACGCTTCGCGTGAACGGCGGCTTCAACTAATAAAAAATCGCCAGCCTGCTGCTGTTTAGCATTCGGCTGGCGATTTTTATTTTTCCACTCGCACACCTGCTGCCCGGAATGCGGCAGCCGTGTCTTCCGGTAGGCCCTTATCGGTAAGAAGAGCCGTCAGCTCGGATAATCTCGCGAACGTACGAAGCGCGCTGTGGCCAAACTTATGATGGTCGGCAACCCCGTAGCATTCGCGGGCTGTCGTCATCAAAGCCTGCTTGAAATCGATCAAGTCGCCGGTATAGACCGACAAGCCATGCTCGAGATGTACGCCGGTAGCGGAAATAAACGCTTTATTAATGTTCAGGTTGCGCACGTAAGCGACCGCTTCCGGACCCGCAAGAACGTTGCGGACGCGGTACCCGCCGGGGACGACGAGCCGGACGTTTTCTTTTCCCGCCAGCTCGCTGATGATGTATACATCGTTGGTAATGACGGTCACCGGCAAATCGTTCAGCCGCCTTGCGATCTCAAGGGTTGTGCTGCCGCCGTCCAGCGCAATAATGTCATTGCTGGAGATAAACCTCATCGCGGTTTCCGCAATGCCGGTTTTCTCGTCGGCATGCTTCGCGAGCGGCTCCTTCACCGGAAGAATGCCGAATTGATCGCTGTTTGCCAGCACGGCGCCGCCATGAACCCGTTTTACGAGGCCTTGTTCCTCCAGCTTCGTCAGATCCTCCCGGATCGTCTTGCCCGTTACGTTCAGCCGCTCGCTGAGCTCCGCAACCGTCACTTCCTTCTGCGTCAGCAGAACCTCCATAATACTCTCGTATCGGCGTAAATGGTTCATTTCATGCTCATCCGTTCTCATTGGTATTGCCATTATTTTAAACTTAGCTTGTCGTCTCGTCCATAGTTACTGGATGTGTAGTTAGGTTCAAATACAATTTTATTAATGATTATTTCTATTAAATGAACTAAAATAAACATAAATGAACTTTTTGCGGGATAGAGAGGAGTAAACGATACTCATGAACGGACAACAGCAGCGTCAAATAGAGATCATTCAGGCGGCAGCCTTATCGGCACAGAGCTTGCCTATGCTCGCCAGCGGATTATGGTTCCATCACGATATTCGGGATAACTTCTATTATGCCTCCTACTTATTTGCGGCAGCGGTGGACGAAGAAATTCAATCCCTATTGAACAATCCGGCAGACTCGAAAAAGAAAGCGGAAGGCGTGCTTGCACGGGTCCTGCAGCTTCAGCAAAAGGATCCGGATCAGCCGCTGTATGGCCATTTTCCGCTGAATTTGAATCCTTCGCCTGAGCTTGCGAAAGCCCATGAGCTCCCGGTCGAGCTAATGGGCAGCCTAATGGTTTATTTCTATGCGCGTTATGGACAACATCTGGGTCCGGAATTGCAGGAGGCCTTCGAGCGTGCGCTCCATCGTATTTATGAAGGAGGCTTTTACAGAAAGCCGCTGCAGCTGTTTCATCACCATGAGGCCAAATATACCGCGGCCAAGATTATATTCGGACAGTTCTATGAAGACCAGGAACTGCTCGAAGACGGTACCGCTTCACTGAAGCGCACCATGGAGCGGGTATCGGCCCAAGGAATGCCGGAGTATGGGGCGTTACCATGGTTCTGGCATTGGGTTCAGGCGTTTACTTGCGCGTGGGAGCTGACGGCGGAGCCGGCGTTAAAGCAGCAGCTTGCCGGGATGCTCGATTATCTGTGGCGGGAGAGAGCGCTCTTTTACCTGAAGGGCGCTTGGGTTGGTGCCCATTCCCGGGGCTGGCCGCATGATGCGCCTGCTGACCGCAACGTCTTGCATGATTATGTGCAATTTGGAGATTTTCCGTTGGGAGATCGTATGCCTCGTACGGAGTACGCGGGCTTCCTCTGCTATCCCGCCCCGGAGGATGCTCTCCGGAGAGCGCTGGAGCGCAACCAGCCCGAGGTGATCACAAAACAAATGATCAAAATTGATACCGGGGAAGAAATTCCGCTTCATTCGTATGCATATGTGACGAAGGACTATGCGGCCGGCGGCATTTGGGAGCGGGTAAAAGAGTTTGATAACGAGCAAATCCGGTGGATGGTCTCGTTCCCGGTTACGGAAGAGACTGGCGTCAATCAGCTGTACTTCTTCCATCCGGGGGAGGGCTGGAGAGAAGGGGATCCGCGGCATCAAAGCGAGTACGCGGAGGTGCTGTACGACAAAAACCGGATACTGACGTTGTTCCCTGTCCCGGAGCATGCCGAGCAGCAAGAGATTATCGGCGTTCTTCCGAAAGGGACTTGGATTAGGCGGGCAGCGGGCCTGTATGGTCAGGTGCAAAACGCTTTTGTTTCTATTCTGCTGCATGGGCATTATACCTTCGAGGAGCTTGAGGACTATAATTTGGTTCGTTTGCAAGGAAAGCCTGCCGCGGCAGCGGTGGAAATATTGGGGCGGGATGAAGCGGAAAAGCTTGCAATCGACAGCCTGGCTGCATTTGCCGAGCGGATGGGCGGGGTAGAATTCACCTTGCAGCAAGCATCAAGACTTGGCGGCAAGCTAATCTATACCGGCATCAGCCATCAGGATCTGCTTGAGCTGATTGTCGCAAGTCCGGGGCAATCGGTCGCGAGAATAACGGGGAAGAGATGAATTATTTCCGTTATTAAATACAAGAGGTGAATGAAGGTCCCTGACGGAGCTTCATTCACCTCTTTTTTGGATCAGCTGGCTAGCCCAACGGTAACACTCCTCAAGCTGTTCATCGGATGCATGCTCCGTGCGATGCTCGAACATGATTTTTACATCCGAATTCTTACTGGAAATTATCCGCAAATACCGTTCAATGGGAGCCCAGCCTTCGCTTGGCTGCTGACCGGGAAGGACGGGAATCCGGCTCTGCCTTATTTGTCCGTCAACAATCTGCACATTGGACAAATGAACGGTTGCGGCATACCTGGCGTATCGTCGAAGAATGGTCTCGGCATGGAAACAAGGATCAATCCGGTCCTGGATGTACAGCCTTGCGGTATCGAGACAAAGCTTGATGCTGCTATATTCCTCCAGCTTGCGCTGCAAATAGTCGTCCTCATAGACATAGCGGTTCAGGGCATCAAATTCCAAGACAGGCGTAAATCCGTATCTGGCGCCCATAAGGGACAACCATTCAAATAAAGCATCGCTGTACGTCCGAAATTCATCTAAGGAATATTCGCTTTCGAATTCGTATTCCATGCGGCTATCGAATCGCCAGTTAGACCAATCCGCGCGGTCATCCAGAATTACGGGCTTTGGATAATGAAAAAGCACATAGTCCGGCTGCATTCGCGAATGGATGTAAGCAAGCTCTTGCTCCGCTATGGAGTAGGCATCCGATCTTACGTTATCCTCCTTGGCGATAACGAGTGGATCCCTAAGCGGGGAAATCCCCGCCCGCAACGGGAAATGAATGCCGATCCGAAAGCCTGCAATATGTGATTCCCGGATCAAATTCTCAATATCCTGCTCGCTCCGGAATAGACAAGCTTCAATGCCGTAAAAATCGTGTTTATAATCCCTGTTATATTTGTTGTAGTCGAAATGTCCATACTGTCCGATAAGGAAATGATGATTCATGAGTGTGATTGTCCCTTATCTGCCGAAACCCAGTATGAGAAGGAGGAGCGACAAAAGCATCTCCAGAAATGAAGGTTTGTATGACATCCTGGAACATCCTTTCTATTTGTTTCTGGAAGTATTCTCCATTATAAAGCCTAGATCCTTTTGCACAGTAAAAAAGGCTGACCCGATGGTCAGCCATTAACTTCTTATTTTTGCGCCGCAAGCTCGGCGAGTCGCTCCATAACCTGCCGGTTATATAGTCCGCCATGGTAACAGACGATGGTCTGAATATCAAAATCCAGCAGTCCGGCGATGGAAGCATGGGCAGTTAACGGGTCTAATGTGGTAGCGGGATCAGCTCCATATAGCTCCCCGTCTCTCACCATCAGGGCATCTCCGGCAATCAGCGTACGGGAAGGCTTGTGGTAAAGACTGATATGTCCCGGCGTATGGCCCGGGGTATCAATGACGGTAATTCCTCCGCCTAGCGGAAGAAGCTCGCCGCCACTTACTTCCCGGTCAACATTGGCCTTGGGCGGATTCAGCATCATCCGTTTTAGACCGTTGCGGAACGATTCGGGCACGGACTCCGGCATCCTGTCGATGCTTGCAATAGCTTCATCCGTGAAACGGATAAGCCTTTTGTCGCCTTGGATGTACGGTTTCTCGAGCGGGTGCGCCCATACTTCGATTCCTGCACCGGAGGCTAATTCCGGCAAATTCCCGATATGATCGATATCTTGATGGGTAAGAATAATATGAGTAAGCCTGTCTGGACTGCCGCCCGCGGCTTCAATCGCGGCTTGGAGCTGGGAAAGCTGGGCGGGATAACCCGTATCCAGCAAAATTTGATGCTGATCGTCCCGGATAAGAACCGGATGAACGGTATCGATTGTGCCCATCACAGGGGCGCTTATGGACAGTATGGCAAGTTGGGCTTGCATAAAGGTCACACTCCTCGTACAAAATGAAGGGGACCCGGCCGAGGTCATGTGACTATATTACAGACTCTCGGGAAATGTGTAAATAACAAAATTATATATTATATCATATAAAAATATTTTTGTCAATGATCTAATTTTGGTTACGTGGGATGGGCTTAAAGTAGCCTGCCGTTAGAGTAAGCGACTTGACTTTTCATTTTGTTGTAACTACAATTGTTACAACGACCTGTCAATCAGATCCGGCCAGCGGAGTGTTGTTTCGAGCCTAAGTGCGACTTTGTACGTTTGTTCCAACCATTGAAAATTTAATTCAAGGAACAAACTACATGGAGCAATCAACCGAAACAACGCGGAGCGTCCTTGACTTCTACCCCAGTTGTAACTACAATTGTCACAACAATTATGCCGTTGTGTTTCGGTTATGTCTCGGCTTTATGCTTGGTTTAGTGCTCGCTCTTGTGTTGGGTCTTATGCACTTAAACGGCCAGCGGAGGTTGTTTCGAGCCTAAGTGCGACTTTGTACGTTTTGTTCCAACCATTGAAAGTTTAATTCGAGGAACAAACTACATGGAGCAATCAACCGAAACAACCGTAGCCCAATCAACCGAAACATTCGGAGCGTGGAGGTGACAATCATGAAAATCAGCAGCCGCTTCTCCATAGCGGTCCATATTTTATCGCTGCTGGAGATTTCCAAGGACGCTCATAACACTTCCGAATGGATTGCCGGCAGCGTCAACACGAACCCGGTTATTATCCGCCGGCTGTTGGGACAGTTGAAAAAGGCTGGCCTCGTTCAAGTCCGGGCCGGAACAGGCGGTGCGTATCTGACCAAGGAAATGAGCGAGATTACCTTGCTGGATATTTTCCGGGCGGTAGATGTCGTCGAGGAGGGACAGCTTTTTCATATTCACGAAGGGCCGAATCCCGACTGTCCGGTTGGAGCAAGCATTCAGGTTGTGCTGGAGCTCGTGCTGAAGAAGTCGCAGGATGCGATGGAGAGTGTTCTCGCGCAGATCACGCTGGAGGAACTGGTCGCGGATCTGATCAGGACGAATCAGAACAAATAATTTATTTCTTATCAGGAGGTTATTCATATGAAAATTGCAGTTGTAGGTGCTACAGGCAAAGCAGGTCAGTTTATTGTGAAAGAGGCGCTTAGCCGCGGACATGAAGTTACGGCGGTTGTTCGGAACCGTGCCAAGGTAACGGAGGAAGGCGTTCAAGTGATCGAGAAGGAAGTTTTCGATCTGACAACAGCCGACCTGCAAGGCTTTGACGTCGTCGTGAACGCTTTTGGCGCTCCGCTTGGCCAGGAACATCTGCATGTAACAGCCGGCAAAGCTTTGATCGATGCCTTGTCCGGAACGGATACGCGCTTGATCGTAATTGGCGGAGCAGGCAGCTTGTACGTGGACGAAGCCAAGACGGTTCAGCTCTTTAACACGCCTGATTTCCCCGAGATGTTCCTCGCTACGGCGAAGAACCAAGGTCAAAACCTCGAGGATCTGAAGCAATCGGCAGGTCTGAAATGGACCTTTGTCAGCCCATCCGCTTTCTTTGATCCGGCAGGAGCGCGTACGGGTTCCTATACGTCAGGCAAAGACCATCTGCTTGTGAATTCGAAAGGCCACAGCTATGTCAGCTACGCGGATTTTGCGATCGCCATTGTGGATGAAGCCGAGAATGCCGCGCATGTAAACGAACGTTTTACCGTGTCTTCCGAAAACTAAGCAAACAGAAGAGGCTGCTCCCGCGAAGGGGCAGCCTCTTCCTGCCTATAGACGCGTTCGCTCATCGTCGAGAGGTCTCGATAGAGGCTTTCTCATAGCAGGGCACCGCGTTTTTTTAGATGACGGTACAGCGCGATGGACATAACCGAGCACAACAGGGCGCATGTCCCGATGAAAATATAACCCGCTTGCAGGCCGGCAATGAGACCCGCCTTCGGATGAGCCTCTTCCGCAAAGCCGTCCTTGAACAGCTCGATAATAAGCCCGATCAGATAGTTCCCCGCAACCGTCGCAATCCCCATCAAAGTCACAGTAAATGTAATAGCCGTATCGCTTTCCTTTGAATAACGTCTGGCAATCAAGGCCATAACCGTCGGATAGATCGGCGCGATGCCGATGCCGGCTGCCGCAAAGAGGAAGGCCCCAGGCTCCCCAAGAATAACAGCCGCAATCGAGCAAAGACCGGAGAAGGCCGACAGCACAATGAGCGACATCGTATAACCGATTTTATCGGTGACCGGACCTAACACAAGTCTCGCAAATGTAAAACAGAGGAAAAAGGCGGACAGCATAGCCGCGGACGTATCGCTGCTCCAGTCATAGGCCTTCTCCAGAAAGTTGACGAGCCAGCTCCCGATTGACATCTCGGAGACAACGCCAAGGGAGAGAACGCCTACAAGCAGCCACGCCGCTTTATCCCGTACATATTCCCGCAGAGACAGACGCTCTCCTTGCTTCTCTTCCTGCTTCGGCGCTTTGGCGAAGATGGTAGGAATCATCGGCAGCAAAGTCAGCGAAAGCATCAAACAGTACATGCCCCGCCAGCCAAGCTCGGAGCTTGCTCCGAGCAGATGAATTCCCATCAGATTAGCGGCCAGAAGAGGGGCGACAATCGAGCTGAGCCCATAGAAGAAATGAGCCAGATTCATCATCGTGCCGGTATTCCGGGTGAAGATCTGCGCGGCCAGAATCGCAAGGGCGATCTCTAGAAGTCCGTTGCCGATATACATAAAGAAGTAGGACAATACCATCGTGGAATAGCTGATAGAGAAGTACAGGCAGAAGCCGGATACGACCATCGAGCCAAAGGCGATAAGGGTCGTCAGCTTGATGCCGATTTTTTTGACCAGCCACCCCGTAAAGCTGCAAGCGATTAGATAGCCGAGAGAATTAAGGGCAAGCAGCATGCCGATCTGCGCTTCATTCAGCGAGAAATCGGCCTGCATGCGCGGGATGGCGGGACCTTTTATATTTTCCGAAAAGCCAAATATGAGAAAGCCGCCAAATACAACGGCCAAGAGCAGCGTATAGTTGCTGAACAAGGACCGTTTTGACCGTGCTTCTAGTTCGGTTTGCATGTTATCCTCCTGTTTGGCGTCTATTTGAGTCTATGAACAATCTATGAAGTCCGTCTATTAATGTACCATTGATAGGGCCTGGGGGAAATATTTTCAGGAAGGAAATCGGGAGAAAAAAGCGAATATATGTACGGTTACGGGTATCGAAAAAGATAGGTACATGAGTAGCGGAAGGGAATGTTCATAGAGTGAAATTTTTTCATACTGCAGACTGGCATTTAGGCAAGCTTGTGCAGGGTGTATATATGACGGAAGACCAGCGGCATGTGCTGGAGCAATTTGTAAGCGCGGTAGAGCTGGAACGGCCGGATGCCGTTATTATCGCAGGCGATCTGTACGACAGGGCAATCCCGCCGACGGAAGCGGTGGATCTGCTTGACGAGCTGCTGGAGAGGATTGTTGTTGGGCTGGATACGCCTGTGCTGGCGATCTCGGGCAACCATGACAGTCCGGACCGGATTGACTTCGGAACGGCCATGATGGAAAGCCGCGGGCTTCATATCGCCGGAAGATTGAGAACGGAACATAAGCCGGTTGTGCTGAAGGACGCGTTTGGCGAGGTGCATGTGCATCTGGTGCCTTATGCCGACCCGGCCCAAGTACGGATTACTTACGAAGACGAGAATATCCGGACGCATGATGAAGCCATGCGCGCGATCACGGAGCGGATTGCCAAGCAAATGGACCCGGCTGCGAGACATATCGTTGTGGGACATGCTTTCGTCACGGCAACGGGCGCGGCGGAGCCTAATACAAGCGACTCGGAACGCCCGCTTTCGATTGGCGGAGCCGAGCATGTGCGGGCGGATTATTTTTCACCGTTCCATTATACCGCTCTTGGGCATCTGCATCAGGCGCATTTTGTCGGCAGCGAAAAAATCCGTTACGCGGGTTCTCCGCTCAAGTATTCGATCTCCGAGGAGCATCACAATAAAGGCTATCTCGTTGTGGAGATGGACGCGGACGGGAACGTGGCGATTGAGAAAAGAGAGCTGAAGCCGCTGCGCGATATGCGGCGGATTGCCGGTCCGATTGAAGAGATCGAGACCCATCCGGTGAACGAGGATTACGTCTTTGTTACGCTGCTGAACGACAACCCCGTCCTGTTCCCGATGGAGAAGGTTCGGGCGGTTTACCCGAATGCCCTCCATGTGGAGCGCAGGGTAACGGCCGTTCGCGGCATTGGCGAGGATGCCGATACCCCGGAGACGGCGGTGCGGAGGAGCGAAGCCGATCCGGTAAGCCTGTTCGAATCCTTTTATCTCGAAGTGAAGGGTGTAGCGCTTGATGAGCCGAAAAAACGGCTGTTCGCCGATACGTTTGGCGGATTGCTGCGAGAGGAGGGGGAAGCAGGGTGAGACCTCTCAAAATTACGATGACGGCCTTTGGCCCGTACCGCGATGCGGAGACCGTTGATTTCAGCGAGCTGGGGGAGCATCGCCTGTTTGTTATTTCGGGCAGTACCGGCGCAGGCAAAACAACGATTTTTGACGCGATCTGCTTTGCCTTATACGGAACCGCAAGCGGCGAGGACCGCTCGGAGCCCCGTATGCTGCGGAGCCATTTCGCCGATGACGAGAAGCATACCGCCGTTGAGCTGGATTTTGCCGTGGGACGCCGGATGTACCGGGTATTTCGTCAGCTTCCCCACCGGAAGGGCACGAACAAAAGCGAGACGGGCGGCAAAGCAGAGCTGTACGAGCTGACGGGCGGCGAAGCCGTACCGGCGGTGGACCGGTTTATGGTCGGCGACGTCAACGCCAAGCTGGAGACGATTATCGGCCTGACGAAGGAGCAGTTCAATCAGATCGTGATGCTGCCGCAGGGCGAATTCCGCAAGCTGCTCACTTCGGATACGGATAATAAAGAAGAGATTTTGCGCCGGATATTCCGGACGGAGCTGTATCAGCGGCTCGAGACGCGCTTCCAGCAGCAGAACCGGGAGCTTGGGGACCAGCTGAAGGAAGCGAAGATCCGCTTGGACCACTTCATGAAGCAGGCGGCGGATAACTTGCCGCGCAGGGAAGACAGCCAGCTTGCGTTGACGCTGGCGCAGGAGCTGTACAATGCGGCGCAGCTGTCCGAAGCGCTGGAGCAGGAGATTGGCTATTACCGCCAGCTCATGGCGGAAGGCGAATCGGGCAAGCGCGAGCTGCAGCGGCAGCTTGGCGAGCAGGAGCAAGCGCTGCAAGGCGAGCTGGCGCTGCACGCGCGCTTCGCGGAGCTGGCAAGCGAGCGGGCGAAGCGGGAGCGGCTCGCGGCGCAAAGCGCTGAACATGCGGAGCGCGAACGCCGGCTGCTGCTCGCGGAACGCGCGGCGCAGCTGGCGCCGTACGCGGAGCAGGCGGTCCGCGCCGAGCGGGATGCCGCGGCGAAGCAGCAGGCCCGCGACATGCGGCGCCAGGCGGCGGAGGCCGCGAAGGAGGCGCTCGCGGCAGCCGAGGAGCGGCATCGCCGCGAGGAGGAGCGCGGCGCGGCGCGGCAGGCGGCGGAGCGCGAGCTGCACCGCCTCGCGGAGCTGGCGCCGGCGGTGCAGACGCTGGAGGCGCAGCGCGTAGCGGTTGAGCAGCTGGCGGCCGCGGAGAAGAGCGGAGCGGCGAAGCTTGCTTCGGCGGAGGCGCTCATCGCCGAAGCGAAGGAAGCCAAGCTGACGCTGGCATCGCAGCTTAAGGCGATCGAGGGCGCGGTTGAGGCGCTGCCGGGCGTTGTTGAACAAAGAAATCAGGTCCTTCAGACTGGCAAATATATTTCCAAGTTAATTGAACTGGAGAAGGAGCTTGTCTCCCATGCATCCGTGATTGATGAGCGGGCATTATCGCTTGCTCAAATCCGCGAGGAGCATGACCGGCTGGAACGCAGTTGGATTGAAGGGCAAGCAAGCCTGCTGGCCGCCCATCTTTATGACGGCCAGCCTTGCCCGGTCTGCGGCAGCCAGGAGCATCCGGGCAAAGCCGTTGCGGCGGAAGCCGTGCCGTCCAGGGAGCAGCTCCAGCAGGCGAAGGAGCAGCTGTCCCGTTACGAACGCGAGCTGAACGAAGCGAAGCTGCAGGCGGCGGCAACGCGTTCGAGCTGGGAAGGAAGCGCGGCGGAGCTTGCGGAGTACGGGGCGGAAGCTTCCGGGCTAGCCGAGCAGCAGGCCGAGCTTCGTAAACGCTGGAAGCAGCTGAATGAGGAAGCGGAACGGCTAGGTGCGCAGGCCGAGCAAGGCAAGCAGATGAAGCAGCGGGCGGAAGAGATCGAGCAGAAGCTGGAGCAGCTTCAGCAGGCGAAGGATAAGCTGCAGGCCGAACAGCAGCGGATTGCGGTCGAGCGCGGCGCCAAGCAGTCGGCGCTCGAAAAGGAGCTTGAGCGCATTCCGGAGGAGCTCCGTTCTCCGAAGGAGATGGAGATGCGGCTTAAGCAGCAGCGCAGTCTTGCGGAGTCTCTTGCCGCAGCTTGGAAAGAGGCGCAGGATGGACTGCTGCGGATGCGCGCGAAGTTTGCCGAAGAGCAGGCACATGCGGAGCAGACCGAGCAGCAGCATGCCGAAGCCCGGGACAATGCGGCGCTCGCAGCCGCACGGTTCGAGGAGGAGCTTGCGAAGGCGGAGTTTAGCTCCGCGGAAGCATTCCGCGAGGCTCATCTGCCGGATCAGGAGAGACGGGCGCTGAAGGAGCAGCTCGAGGCGTATAAGACGGCCGTAGCAGCCGCCGGCAAGCGGATTGAAGAGCTGGAGCAGGAGTTAGCTGGCAAGGAGCAGGCGGACATTGAAGCGCTGAAGACGGCAATTGCCGAGCTGAAAGCGCGGATTGAGGCAGCGGCGAACGCGCTGCAGATTGCTTCCCGGTTCGCCGAGGATGCAGACAAGCTGAAGACGGCTATTGACCAAGCTTCGGCTAAGGTTAAGGAGCTGGAAGCAAAGCTTGAGCAGGTCCTGGATCTGTACCAGATGCTTAAAGGCGACAACGCACTCAAAATATCATTCGAACGTTATATTCTTATCGAATATCTGGAACAGATTTTGCATGCCGCAAACGTCCGGCTCCGCCATTTGTCCGGCGGCCAGTTCGTTCTGCAGCGCAGCGACCGGCTTGAGACGCGAGGCAAACAAAGCGGGCTTGGCCTTGATGTCTACGATGCTTATACCGGCCAGAACCGGGATGTGAAGACGATGTCGGGCGGCGAGAAGTTTAATGCCTCGTTATGCCTTGCGCTTGGCATGACTGATATCATTCAAGCATTCCAAGGCGGCGTCTCCATCGAGATGATGTTTATTGACGAAGGCTTTGGCTCGCTGGACGAGGATTCGCTTAACAAAGCGATTGAGGCGCTTGTGGACCTGCAGCGTTCAGGCCGGATGATTGGCGTTATTTCCCACGTGCAGGAGCTTAAAGCAGCCTTCCCGGCTACTCTCGAAGTGTACAAGACGAAGGAAGGCTACAGCCGGACATCCATTGCCGTAAGGTGAGTTGGTTTTCTGGTTATTGTAAAATAATGGGTTGACACTTTTGCCGGTCAAGCCGTATATTGAAAAGACATATGCGGCAACGCCATTTCTATTCGAACGGGAAGCACCCTTCGAACCAGCCTTTGGGCTTGGTTTGAGGGGTGCTTTTTTTTGTTGTCGGCTGCCGCTATGAATATTGTATAAGGAGGATTTACACGCATGACATTTCGAATGCCGGCTACTGCCTTGCTGTTAGCTCTTCTGCTGTCTGCCATTTTCCCGGCGGCGGTTGCGGAAGCGGCCGTTTATTCCTTATCCGCAACGGCGCAGAAGCAGTTCGACAAAACCAAGGCCGGGCTGCCGTCTACTGACGCGGCGAAGCTCCAGTCGCTGTATCTAAGCTTTGTCCAGCAGCAGAACGTTATTGGAGAGAAGGATACGCGGATCAAAGCAACTGCCAAAACAAACGACGACAAGGAGTCTGAGATCCGGCAGAAAATCCGGCTGATCGACAAGGCGAAGCTGGATGCGCTGGACAAGAAGGTTACGCAATTAAAGAACGATTATCAGCCTTTGTTTAATCAATACGAAGCTGCCCAAGCGGAGCTGAAGGCGGCGCGGAAGTTCGGCATCAAGGAGCTGACCGCGGCCGTACAGCTGAAGGTGGACCTGCTGGAGATATCGGTAAAAAGCGCCAAAGAGGAGATACGCGCCGCGCAAAGCGCGTTAAGCTCGGCCAAAACATCCGCAAACGACAAAATGAAGCGGCTTCGCGGGCAGCTTGAAGCCATTACCGAAGAGGAGCGGAAAATCGCCGTAGCAAAGTCCGCGATCAGTCAGCTGAACAAGCAAAAATCGGCGGAGTGGAGCGATTTGCTGTACGCGCTGCGAGGCTATGACGGCAAAACCTCCATTCGTTCGCTTACTACGCTGACCACGGTCGTGAAGCAAATAACGGATCAACAGGCGAGGATAGAGGGCTATGAGAAGAAGATTGCGGATATTAACAAGACCGTTGCTGCCCAGCTGAATTAGGGTGGATATACGAGAAGAGGCTGTTCCCAGGGGAACAGCCTCTTTTGCTGAAGGTAGATTATTTGTTGCTAAATTGTCGATTGCGCGGCAGCGGAGACAAGGCCTATAATGACAAGGCCGGCTGTCCCAAGCACAATCAGGCCGTTCAGCACGATGCCGATAATGGCGAATACTTTGCGGCGGTTTTTCTGAACGGCGCCAACAATGCCGAGGATCAGGCCGATAATGGCTATGCCGATGGATGCGATAATGCATAATCCGGCGATCATAATCGGTACCAAGTCAGACGGAAGCGTGCCCTCGCTTTCCATATTCTCGACTTCATTCAGGAACCCTTGGGCGTCGCCGGTTACGTTGCTCACAAACACGGTAGCGCTGATCACGCATCCAACGACAAGCAATAAAGTAACGAGTGCCAATATGAAGGAAGCGATGCCAAGTCCCGATTGCTTCACCGGTCCATTCTCCCTAACCGGAGCAAATGGATGGGAAGGCCTTGATGCGTACGGATTATCATAAGGCTGCTCGGGATTTGCGGATGAGCCGGTTTGCGGTTCTGGCTGCGAAGGATTGCGCGGTTCTTCCAAGAATGATCGACTCCTTTGTAATAAGTGGATTTCCTTGTAAGATTATACACAAACATGAAAGGGATGAAAACAAGATGTCTAATAAATATTTCGCTTACGGCGCGATAGGCGCTGCATTGGCGGTAGCTCTCGGGGCGTTTGGCGCTCACGGCCTGAAGGATACCTTGTCCGAGGATATGCTGGAGGTCTATGAAACCGGCGTCCGCTATCACATGTATCACGCGATTGGCTTAATGCTGGTGGCTTTGCTGGCAGACCGGATTGGCGACGTTAAGCTTGTGAGAGTGGGAGCGCGCCTGCTTATCGCAGGCATTATTTTGTTCAGCGGCAGCCTGTACGTCCTCGCGTTAAGCGACGTTAAAATATTGGGCGCCATCACCCCTCTTGGCGGTGTTGCCTTCTTGGCCGGCTGGGGCTGCATAGCGGCCGCGGCGCTGCGTGCCGGAAAAAAAGCATAACAAAATAGAATAGGCAAGGCCGCTCCCGGATGACTTGGAGCGGCTTTTTTATTGAAATTGTCCGCTCTGCCAAGGACGGCGAAAGCTGGTTGATCATGTGCCGAAGTATGACTGCTACTTGTCAAATATAGGTCTGTTATACTGCAAGATTCATGCCATAAATGGCGAAATGCTTTGTTTTTCGACATAAAACGCCTTTATTCTACAAGAATTATTTATTGTTTTAGTAAATATTTCTATACCGCACAGACCATATCGTTTATAATGAATCTAACCTTGCTTGACCTGACAAGAGGAAGGAAGTTGGTGCGTGACGAAACGGATGGACGGTTCGCCTAATAGACGGTATCGGGCTTCGCAGCCACAAGTCATGCTGCGGACAGCCGCTCTTGCGATAGCTATTGTGGCTGTGCTTTTCTGTGCAGCAGCCTTGTATAGGAATGCCGACCCCGTGTTGGAATGGACTTCGTCAATATTTGCCGTATTGGCGATTGCGATAACGGCAATCTTGTTTGCCAGGAACGGGCAAATGATCGGATTCCGGAATTTCCATACGCCAATCGTAGAGACACTGCTTCAGTCGGAAGCTGTTCCCTTGGCGATTTTGGATCGGGACGGCGTCATCATGGAGATGAACGTCGCCTCCAGCAATACGTTGGGCTACTTACGCCAGGACCTGCTTGGCAAGCCGCTTGCTCCGCTGCTGGAGCCGGGCAGCCGGAGCAGCCTGCAGGAGATGCTGGAGCATGCGCTTCAAGGAAAATCGGAGCAGCGCAATATTAATATTACGCATCGTTCGGGTTTTCCGCTGGAGCTGCAAATCATCAGTTCTCCCATGCTGAGAGACGACGAGGTGATCGGAACCGTCATCGTCAGCCAGGATTTGAGCGACCGGAAGCGGAATATCGAGCGGATTCGTTACATGGCCTATTACGACGATATGACGGGCCTGCCTAACCGCACCTTATTCCATATTCGGTTGAATGAAAGCCTTGCTTTTGCCAGAGAGCATGACCGGATGATTGGCCTTTGTTATTTGGATCTAGACCGGTTTAAGCTGGTTAACGCCTCGTTTGGACGCGAATTTGGCGACATGCTGCTCTTGCAGGTAGCGGAGCGTCTTACGAGTGCGATTGGCGAGCAGGGAATCGTAGCCCGGATGGAGGGCGATGAATTCGCCTTGCTGCTCCATGATATCGAATCGGAAGAGCAGCTGATCGAATTGTCGCGCGGCTTGCTGCACGCCATTGACGAGCCGTTTGAGCTGAAGGGCTTCCCGCTTCATATAACCGGTAGTCTTGGGGCGGTAACCAGCCTTGTCAAAGAGGATGAAGGCTATTCGCTTCTAAAGAAAGCCGATATTGCCCTGGTAAAGGTGAAGGAGAGCGGCAAAAACGACTGCATGCTCTATTCAGAGAGCTGGAGTAACTCCTCCTTCGAGCGGCTGACGCTTCAGCACGAGATGTACCGCGCCATCCAGCGCAAAGAATTTATTCTGCTCTATCAGCCGCAATACGATCTGGTATCGGGCATGATGGTAGGCGTCGAAGCGCTGGTCCGCTGGAGACATCCGGCGAAAGGGATGATTCCGCCGGGTGAATTTATTCCAATCGCGGAAGAGAGCGGAATGATTGTCCAGATTGGCGACTGGGTGCTGGAGGAGGCCTGCCGGCAAAACAAAGAGTGGCAGGATGCCGGCCTTCCGCCGATGCCGGTATCGGTGAATCTCTCGATCCGTCAGTTCGTGCAGCAGGATCTGGCGACGAAAGTAGCTTCGGTGCTGGAGAAGACCGGGTTAAAGCCGGAATATCTCGATCTGGAAATCACCGAATCGATGACGATGGATACCGGCCACGTATCCCGCTGCCTGCTCGAGCTTACGGATATGGGAGTCGGCATTAGCGTGGACGATTTCGGAACGGGCTACAGCTCTTTTCATTACTTAAAGAACTTCCCGATTGACCGTTTGAAGATCGACCGCTCCTTCGTAAGGGATATTCAGCAAGACCCTAGCGACGCGGAGATTGTTGCGGCCATTATCGCAATGGCGCATAACCTGAACATACAGGTTATTGCCGAGGGCGTCGAGAACGAGGAACAGATGGAGTTTTTACGGAAGCATAACTGCGATGAGATGCAGGGCTATTTCTGGAGTCCTCCGGTGTCAAGCGCTGACATCGAGCAAATGCTTGGAGCGGCCTATATTCAATAATTTGTTCTAACGAACAAAGAAGCTGTCCTTTCGTCGAATACGAGAGGGCAGCTTCTTTTCTTTAATCTTGGAAATCCTCGATCTCATTAAGCCTGAACGTATAGACCTGCTTCTCGTCCACGTGATAGACCGTAATTAGATTACCTTCCTCATCTATGTTTAGAATGCGGCAAGGGATGCTGAGCTTAATTCCAAGTCCTTTGTTCACAATGAGGCGAATCAATTTATTGCTTTTCATAAAAGCCCGGATCGAATCGAGTCCGTTGCCGGATGCGGGAACGGCAGGAGCGACGGAAGCGGCAGAAGCAACGGGAGGTACGGGAGACGGGGCTGCTTGGGCAGCTGACTTCGCGGCCAGAGGCACGGGAACCGGCTGGCTGCCGGGCAGTTCCGTTTTTCGTTGATCGATAAGCTGTCCGAGCTGAATTCCGTTAAGTATGCGATAGTCGGCGTAAGCACCTTGGTTAAGCGATTTCAAAAGCTTCTCCAAGGCCGCAGCGTTGCTGTCCCCTTCAACGAGTAATTCAACCTGGAATACGTATGAGTTTGTGCGGGCCGGTTGTGTTGGTTTCATAGTTCCTCCGGACTAATAATTAATATGATCTTTATAAATATATCATCAAAAAGGTTGGACACATAGTCCTAAAAATAAGCAAGTAACCAACACTGCTTTGCAGCTTCTGCATATAATGTTGTTGCGGTTCGAACTGACCTGTCATGGCCTGTAGTAAAGGAGGTGTCCAAAATGATGAGAATGGTTCCTATACCTCTCGGGGACGGTATTACCGCGCTTGGCGTTGAGGTGAAGCTGCCGAAAACAACCCTGCTCTCCATCTCCACGGATAGAGGATATATCATGTGCGGAGCGCTTGATGTGGGGCTGCTTAACGATCGGCTGAAAGATAGAGAAATAATCGCGGGTAGAGCAGTTGGCGTAAAAACATTGGAGGAACTGCTTGCGGCGCCTCTTGAATCCGTAACAACTACTGCGGAATCGCTTGGCATCACTGTCGGGATGAATGGCGCAGATGCGCTCCGCTTAATGATATAGCACTCGAGTGCATGAACGAAGAGGCAGCCTCCCGCCAAAGGAGACTGCCTCTTATTGTCTTATTGCTCGAACAGCTTTTTGAGATTGACGTCAAATGGCGCTTCGATGATGCCCTTCTCCGTAATAATAGCCGTTACGTATTCGTTAGGCGTAATATCGAAGGCAGGATTGTAGACCTTCACGCCTTGCGGAGCGGTACGTTTGCCGAAACCTTCCGTAATCTCCTCCGCATTTCGTTCTTCGATCGGAATCTCGGCCCCGGTAGGGGTATTCAAATCGATGGTCGACAGCGGGCAGGCTACATAGAACGGAATGCCATGAGCCTTCGCCAGTACCGCAACGCTGTACGTACCGATTTTGTTCGCCACGTCCCCGTTGGCGGCAACGCGGTCCGTGCCTACGATGACGGCGTTTACCCAGCCCTTGGACATGACATGACCGGCCATGTTGTCGCAAATGAGAGTAACGTCAACGCCAGCTTGCTGCAGCTCGAACGCCGTGAGGCGCGCGCCTTGCAGAACCGGACGAGTCTCGTCGGCAAATACCCGGATGTTCATGCCGCGTTCCTTGGCCAGATAGAATGGGGCAAGCGCAGTGCCGTATTTCGCCGTAGCGAGTCCGCCCGCGTTGCAATGCGTAAGCACGCCGATATCGTCCTGGAACAGGGACAACGCATGCTCGCCGATGAGGCGGTTTGTTTCTTCGTCTTCGCTTTGAATGGCAATGGCTTCGATTAGCAGCGCCTCTTTCAAAGCTTCAAGCGAATGGCCTTCGGAAGCGAGAGCTTCCGCTCGGGCTTTCATCCGGTCCAGCGCCCAGAACAGATTAACGGCCGTTGGACGGGAAGTAGCCAGATACTGCGCAGCTTTGCGCACATCCGCAAGCCAATCCTCGGCGGAACCCGCGTCGCGGCTTCCCAGCACTACGCCGTAAGCCGCGGAAATACCGATAGCAGGCGCGCCTCTGACCTTCAAATGGCGAATGGCTTCCCATACGTCTTCTTGCGTTACAAGCGGCAAATAAACGATTTCTTCCGGCAGCAGCCGTTGGTCGAGCAGATCCAGCTTATCGTCATGCCAGATGACGGATTGCAGGCCCGCATAGTTTTCTGTAGTCATCTTGTAAATCCTCTCTTGATTCCGTATTTCCGTTACTGCTTAGCTTCGGCAGTCAGAACAACATCAATGGCTTGTTCAATGGATACCGCGCGGCGGTTCAAATGAATGAGGGAGGTGCCGATTTCCAGAGCAAGGCGCTGCGCGCGTTCGCGTGCGGCCGCATCCGGAATGGTATCGATATCGGCAACATGAGCCAGGCCGACGATGCGGCGCACAACCTTGCAGCCGGCATAACCGATTGCATCTTGAAGCAGACGGCTCATGTACAGATCCTGATAGCCCGGCGTTTCGTTAGCCATGCGGTCCACGCCATGCTCGTTCCACAAAGCGCGGAATTTCCGGTCGAACTTCGTCCACGTATCGCGGATCGTCTCGAGCAGGTAGCCGCGGAAACCGGCAAGCTCTTTCTCATCCTTGATCCAATGGCCTTGTCCCGCATAGTTCAGCAGAAGGTTGGCGATAACCGCGCCGATATCGAAGCCGATTGGGCCGTAATAAGCAAATTCAGGGTCGATTACTTTTGTTGATTCCGGCGTAGCGAAGACGCTTCCGGTATGCAGGTCACCATGCAGCAAGGCTTGCGCGCTTGTCAGGAACTTCTCGCGGAGCAGAGCAACTTCGAGATGAAGGGCTTTATCCTCGCGGAGCGCCGCGGCGGCATCCTCAATGGCGGGTTCGATATTATTGTTGGAAGATACCGTATACGGATCGTCGAAAATGAGATCTTCCGTTATTTTGCACAGGTCCGGATTGATGAACTCTTTAACGCGCTGTTTTTTGTCCTGCTGGTTCATGCCGAGATCCGAAGTGAAGAACAGCGTATTTGCCATAAAGGTCGAAATATCTTCCGCGAATTTCGGATAACGGATGCCTTTAATAAGCCCTTGGCGCATAATCAGGTGATCGCTCAGATCCTCCATGACCGTAAGCGCAAGCTCGGCGTCGTACCGGTATACAACGGGCACAAGTCCGGGAGCAAGCTTGTTCTGGAGAATCAGGGACTCGCTCTCGATCCGGGCGCGGTCGAGCGACAACGGCCAGGATTCGCCGACAACCTTCGCGTAAGGAAGGGCCTGCTTCATAATGAGGCTTTTGCCGCTTGCCGGATCGGTAATGTGGAAGACGAGATTCAAGTTTCCGTCGCCGATTTCACGGCAGTTAAGCTGAGCACCTGCAGGGAAAAAACCTTCGATGCCGCCTGCGATTTCAATCGCTTCTTGTTCGGTTAATGCATGATAAGCAGACATGGTTCGTCCACCTCCGATTTCGTATTTGAAAAGGCGTCTTAATGCCTAGTAAACTCCTCAACATAGTATAGCGGATATTATTTCGCCTTGGAATACCTCCAAATGATATAATGTTACATGATTAAGGACAAGCGGGCAATGCGTGGAAGCTCCATGGAGCAAGAGTAATCACATTTTTATACGAAGGAGGTCCTTTAATGTCGAATAACGAACGGGAGCCGGTTGCGCTCAAGGAATGGGCCGTGACGGTAAAAGCGCTGCGGGAAGGGCATCTTATCCTTGTTATGCGCAAAGGCGGGATTGTCGAGGAGACGCGGGATTTTCAGCTGGTGAGCAAAGGCTTCTATTTAATGCCCGCATACGAGCATCAGAAGGAGCATTTGCTGAAGGATGCTTATCAAGGGCAGATCCAGGGTATTATGCAGGGCTGGTCGCCCGACATGCCGTCCATGGAGCTGAACGCTTACGCGGAAGCGGTAGAGGATATCGAGATTACGGACCAGGAGACTTTGGACCGGATCCGAGATTTCCACATTTGGACGGATACGTTCGCCGAGGAGCGGCTCAAATGGAAGCGCACGAAGCCGCTGCATTTGCTTTTGCTGAGAGTATACCGTCTGGAGAAACCGGTAGAGCTGCCGATGCAGCCTGCTTATAGCGGATGCAAATCTTGGGTAAAACTGGATGAGGGGGTGCTTCGGCCTGCCATGACTCCCGTAATACCGGATGAACAATTCCGGCAGCAGGTTGAATTAATCAAACAAGCATTAATAGGAAGAGATATTACGGAGGGCTCCTAATTCGAGCTGCCGGACGTTCCCGCATTGATTAATAACAAAACTTATAATAAAATAATTATTGAGAATCAATGAGAATCACTCTATAATATTCCCATTTGGAAAGCTTTTATAGGGATGAGCCTAAAAACCGATTACCAACCTTGGAGGGATAAGTATATTATGGCAACGCATTTTGTCATCGATGGCCTGAAAGCAGAGATCGAAGGAAAAGAGATTTTGAAAGGCATTAACCTTGAAATCAAAGGCGGAGAAATCCATGCGATCATGGGTCCTAACGGTACGGGTAAAAGTACTCTCGCATCCGCACTGATGGGTCACCCGAAATACGAAGTAACGGAAGGCTCCGCTACGATTGACGGCGAAGACCTGCTGGAAATGAGCGTTGACGAGAGAGCACGCGCCGGCCTGTTCCTTGCTATGCAATATCCTAGCGAGATTCCCGGCGTTACGAACTCCGACTTCCTCCGCAGCGCAATCAACGCGCGCCGCGAAGAAGGCAGCGAAATTTCGCTGATCAAATTCATCCGCCAAATGGAAAAGAAAATGAAGGATCTTGAGATGAACCCTGAGTTCGCTCACCGTTACCTGAACGAAGGCTTCTCCGGCGGCGAGAAAAAACGTAACGAAATTTTGCAAATGGCTATGCTTGAGCCGAAAATCGTCGTTCTTGACGAGATTGACTCCGGCCTCGACATTGACGCCCTGAAAATCGTATCCAACGGCGTGAACGCTATGCGTTCCGAAGACCGCGGATTCCTGATCATTACTCACTACCAACGTTTGCTGAACTATATCACGCCTGACTTCGTACACGTTATGATGCAAGGCCGTATCGTGAAATCCGGCGGTCCGGAGCTTGCGGAGCGTCTTGAAAACGAAGGCTATGATTGGGTTAAAGAAGAACTCGGCATTGTTGACGAAACAGTAGGCCAAGCTTAATCGGCGGGGAAGGGAGCATAACGGGATGAGTACACAATTAACGACTCCGACGGACCGTCAATCGGCCGAAGCGCTTGCACGCAGCAAAGGCGAACCGCAATGGCTCGTCGATCTTCGCGGTGAAGCGGCTGAGCTGGCTGGTACATTGGAATGGCCGAAGCCGGAGAAAATGCGTATCGACCGCTGGAATTTGACTGCTGTCGGCGCTTACGAGCAAGGCAAAGCGGTAGGTTCGGTTGCCGAACTGCCGGAAGTAGTCCGCGAGCTGGTCGCTGAAGGCACGGAGAATATCGTTGTTCAGCACAACTCGAGCGCGGTTCTGAAGCAATTGTCTGCAGAGCTTGCCGCTAAAGGCGTTATTTTCACAGATCTCGAGACAGCATGCAAAGAGCATGCGGATCTCGTTAAACCATATTTGTTCCAAGCGGTATCCGCTGGCGAGAACAAGCTGACCGCGATGCACGCGGCACTGTGGAACGGCGGCGTATTCGTATACGTGCCTAAAAACGTTGAAGTCGAGCTTCCGCTTCAAGCGGTGCTGTTCAACAACAAAGCAGGCGCCGCATTTGCTCCGCACATTCTGATCGTTGCGGAAAGCAACAGCTCGGTTACTTACGTGGATTATGTCGTATCCGAACCGGGTTCGATCGATGCGGCGTTCGTCCATCACTCGGTTGTTGAAGTATTCGTGAAGCCGGGCGCGCATGTTCGTTTCGGTTCCATTCACCATATGGCCGAGAATGGCGTTGATATGACGCTCCGCCGCTCCGTTATCGAGAATGACGGACAAATGGAGTGGGTTGTCGGCGACTTGAACGACGGCTACACGGTTTCCGATACGGTATCCTTGCTGAAAGGCAATGGCTCGAACTCCGATGCGAAAGTCATCAGCATCGGCGGCAACGAGATGAAGATGAGCCTTACGACGCAAGCGACGCATTTCGGCCGCAGCTCGGAGTCCAACATGGTAACCCGTGCGGTTATGAGAGATAACGCTACGGCTATCATCAACGGCATCACTAAGATCGAGAAGGGCGCTACGAAAGCTAACGGCGTGCAAACGGAAAAAGTTCTGATGCTCAGCCCGAAAGCGCGCGGTGACGCCAATCCGATCCTTCTGATCGACGAGGACGATGTTAAAGCGGGCCACGCGGCAAGCGTAGGCCAGGTTAACCCGGAGCAGGTTTATTACCTGATGTCCCGCGGAATCAGCAAGCAAGACGCTGAACGTTTAATTATTTACGGATTCTTGGCGCCTGTCGTATCGGAAATTCCGATTGATGCGGTACGCGAGCAGCTTCAGCGTTTGCTCGAAAGGAAGCTTGAAGGATGAATATAGAAGCGGTAAGGGAGCAATTCCCGATACTGCATCAGCAGGTAAACGGGCATCCGCTCGTTTACCTCGACAGCGCGGCGTCTTCCCAGAAGCCGCGTTCCGTCATTGATGCGGTTAGTCGTTATTACGAACTGGATCACTCCAATGTGCACCGCGGAGTCCACACGCTTGGTTCCCGGGCGACGGATGCTTACGAAGGTGCACGGGAGAAGGTAGCCAAGTTTCTGAATGCGAAGTCGGCGGAAGAAATCGTATTCACGCGCGGTACGACGACGGCGCTTAACCTAGTCGCATCGAGCTATGCCCGCACCGTGTGCAAGGAAGGCGACGAGATCGTCATTACGCCGATGGAGCATCATGCCAACCTTATTCCGTGGCAGCAGGCAGCGAAAGCGACGGGAGCGACGCTGAAGTATATTCCTCTTCAGCCGGACGGCACGATTTCGTTGGCGGACGTGGAACAGACGGTTACGCCAAAAACAAAAGTCGTTGCGATGACTCACGTATCGAACGTGCTTGGCGTTGTGAATCCTATCAAGGAAGTTACGGCTATCGCGCACAAGAACGGTGCGGTAATGGTCGTTGACGGAGCGCAAAGCACGCCGCATATGAAGGTTGACGTACAGGATTTAGATTGCGATTTCTACGCTTTCTCTGGTCATAAAATGTGCGGGCCTACCGGTATCGGCGCGTTGTACGGCAAGAAGGAGCTCTTGTCGA
Organism: Paenibacillus sp. ATY16; assembly: GCF_003399985.2. Taxonomy (NCBI): domain Bacteria; kingdom Bacillati; phylum Bacillota; class Bacilli; order Caryophanales; family Paenibacillaceae; genus Paenibacillus; species Paenibacillus sp. ATY16. The sequence goes on from NZ_NMOK02000046.1 coordinate 69,887, forward strand.
ACATGGAGCCGATCGAATACGGCGGCGAGATGATCGACTTTGTTGATTTGTATGAATCAACCTGGAAGGAATCCCCGTATCGCTTCGAAGGCGGTACGCCGATTATCGCGGGAGCCGTAGGACTTGGCGCCGCGATTGACTTCCTGGAGCAGATCGGACTTGACGAGATCGATAAGCATGAGAAGAAGCTGGCTGCCTACGCCTACGATAAACTGTCCACGATTGAAGACGTTACGATCTACGGACCAAAAACGAACCGCGTTGGTCTTGTCACGTTCAATCTGGGCGATATCCATCCTCATGACGTATCGACCGTGCTTGATTCTTACGGCATTGCGATTCGCGCAGGCCATCATTGCGCCCAGCCGCTGATGCGCTGGCTGAATGTATCGGCTACGGCGAGAGCAAGCTTTTATCTATACAATAACGAGGAAGAGATCGACCGCTTGGTGGACGGCCTCATCCGGACAAAGGAGTTCTTCGGTCATGCAATTGGATGATTTATATCGTCGAGTCATCATGGATCATTATAAAAATCCACGCAACCGCGGAACATTGGATACTGATGCCGTCACCATCAACTTGAACAACCCGACTTGCGGCGACCGCATCTCGCTTCAGCTTCAAGTAGAGGATGGCAAAGTAATCGATGCGAAATTCAGCGGAGAAGGCTGCTCCATCAGTTTAAGCTCCGCCTCTATGATGACGGAAGCAGTTAAAGGCAAAACTTACGATGAAGCTATGGAGCTTGCCGAACGATTCTCCGGATTGATGAAAGGCGAAGACGTCGAGTTCGAGGAGAACGAAGACATCGAAGCCTTGTCCGGGGTTAACAAGTTCCCTGCACGGATCAAATGCGCAACACTGGCGTGGAACGCATTGCGCAAAGGAATCGAGCAGAAGCACGTATAGAACGAATCGAATACTTGAAGGAGTGTGAATACCATGCCAGGAACAATGCCTGAAATGGAAGATTATAAGTATGGTTTCCGTGACGAGCATAAAGCGGTCTTCCAATCCGGTAAGGGATTGACGGAGGAAATCGTACGCACGATTTCCGAGATGAAAGGCGAGCCGGACTGGATGCTCGAATTCCGTCTGAAATCGCTGGAGCAATTCAACAAAATGCCAATGCCTAACTGGGGCGGCGACATGGCTGATCTTGATTTCAGCGACATTCAATACTATGTTAAGCCATCCGAGAAGCAAGGCAAGACATGGGAAGAAGTACCGCAAGAAATTAAAGAAACCTTCGATAAGCTGGGTATTCCCGAAGCGGAACAGAAGTTCCTTGCGGGCGTATCGGCTCAATACGAGTCCGAGGTCGTATACCACAGCATGCAGGAAGACCTGGAGAAGCAAGGCGTTATCTTCACCGATATGGACACAGCGCTTCGCGAATATCCGGACCTTGTAAAAGAATATTTCAGCACGATCATTCCTCGTACGGACAACAAATTCGCCGCTCTGAACAGCGCGGTATGGTCCGGCGGCAGCTTTATCTATGTTCCAAAAGGCGTGAAATGCGAAGTTCCGCTGCAAGCTTACTTCCGTATCAACTCCGAGAACATGGGCCAATTCGAACGTACGCTGATCATCGCCGACGAAGACAGCTTCGTACACTACGTAGAAGGCTGTACAGCTCCGATCTACAGCACGAACTCGCTGCATAGCGCGGTTGTAGAGATTCTCGTTAAGAAGAACGCTCGCTGCCGTTACACGACGATCCAGAACTGGGCGCCAAACATCTACAACCTCGTTACCAAACGCGCGGTTGCGGAAGAAAACGCGACGATGGAATGGGTTGACGGCAACATCGGCTCCAAGCTGACAATGAAATATCCTGCGGTAATCCTGAAAGGACGCGGCGCAAAAGGCATGGTGCTTTCCATCGCCGTTGCGGGCAAAGGCCAGCATCAGGATGCAGGCGCGAAAATGCTTCACCTGGCTCCTGACACAACGTCGACGATCGTATCGAAGTCGATCAGTAAGCATGGCGGTAAAGTAACTTATCGCGGTCTCGCATCGTTCGGACGCAATTCCGAAGGTTCGAAATCCAACATCAAATGCGATACGCTCATTCTCGATAACGAATCGACATCCGATACGATTCCTTACAACGAGATTATGAACGACAACATTACGCTCGAGCACGAAGCAACCGTATCGAAGGTATCCGAGGATCAGCTGTTCTACCTGATGAGCCGCGGATTGTCCGAAGCGGAAGCGACGCAAATGATCGTAATGGGCTTCATCGAGCCGTTTACGAAAGAGCTTCCGATGGAATACGCGGTTGAGATGAACCGTCTCATCAAGTTTGAGATGGAAGGCTCGATCGGTTAATAAATGGTTAGGATACGTGTCCGAGATTCCCGGGCACGTATTTTTTTGAGGGAAGGCGGGAGTGTTAGTAATCTTGCCTTGTGTGAAAATATGCAAAAAAGAAAACGCCTGTCCAATCTGGACGGGCGTTTTCAACTTACAGTTAATCCTTTAGAAAATAATTTCCTTGATTTCATACTCGCGGTCAACGGTAAGATCGATAAACCGTTCCCCCGTTTGAATAAGCGGGCGGAAAAATTCGGTTGGATGGGTCATGACGATGGTTCCCACTTCGCCGGATTCGAGTACGGCTTTTTTGCCGATAAAGTTAGGGATCATATGCTTGATAAACGTATGGGTCGTATGCGCATCCAGCTCGTTGAAGCTCATCTTGTACAGCTCCTTCAATACGTAGAACAGATCGCGCTTTTTCTTGTAGACGCGTTCGGAGATCATCGCGCTGTAAATATCAACGACGGCAATAAGCTTGGCTACCGGATGTATCTCGTCGCCACGCAGGCCATGCGGATAACCGCTGCCGTCATTGCGTTCATGATGTTGAAGAGCGCTTAGCGCCATTATTTCCGATTCGTTCTCAAACGATTGTTTGATAATATCATAGCCGTAAAGCGTATGCTTCTTTACTTCCTCAAATTCCTCGTCGGTCAGCTTGGCTGGCTTGTTCAGTATGCTGGAAGGAATTCTGCTCTTGCCGATATCATGGAGATAGCCGGATTTCGAAATTTCAAGCGCTTCCAATTCCGTATAGCCAAGCCATGAGGCCAAGTAATAAGATAACATGCCCACTTGCACGGAATGCTGATACGTATAATCATCAGCCGTATTTAACAGAAGAAGCATGGAGACAACATCGCGCTCCATTTGGAAATTTTTAAGAAGAGGCTGGAAGGCGGCTGCGACTTCGTCCTGCTTGACAACCCCGCCGTCCGTTGCTTTCTGGAACAAATCCTGAAAGCCTTTGACGGCATTCTCATAATCGGGACGCACATTGGGCAGCCATTTGGGATTTACGGTAGTCTCAAGCGTACGATGAACCGGTTGCTCTGTTGTCCGCCGTTCCTCAATGTCAACATAGTCAACTTGATGCTGAAACAGCTTCGCAATATCCTTTTGCGCTAGGACGGTACCCTTGGACAAAACGTGCAGGCCGTATCCGTTAAAGGTGTCCTTAAGCAGGATATCTCCCTCTTTTAAATCTGATATATGCAGCCTCATCGTTGCACCTCTATAGTAAATTATGTACAGAATATATGAAATAATAGTAACAATGAATGAATGTTATGGCAATAAGAGGGATGCGAAAACATGACTATTGTCCTATACGTTTAGCACCACTTCGCGAATTTCCATCCATTAATTGGATAAGGGCTCGATGGGATTCCAAGGGCTGCCCTGCTGATGCCCTTTCCATTCGGAACCGTCCTCCCAAATTTCCTTTTTCCAAATCGGAACGATCTGCTTCAGTCTTTCGATGGCATACCGGCTTGCTTCATAGCAGGCATCCCTATGGGGGGAAGAGACAGCGATAACGACGCTTGTCTCCGCCAGGTCAACAACGCCGATCCGGTGGGAAATCGCCGTTAACGTGCCCGGCCAGCGTTCATTAAGCTCCGCGCCAACCTGTTCCATCGTACGTACGGCCATAGGCGCATACGCTTCGTATTCCAGACGGACCGTGCGCTGCCCATTGGTCCATTCTCGCGTCGTTCCCACAAACGCAATCGCCGCGCCATGTTCGGGCACAATGACTTTAGCTAGCACTTCATCCGAAGTCAGCGGCTGCTTCGTAATCACGTAACGGCCGTCCGCGGATGAGCATTCCGATCCGTCTGCTTCATTCTGCTCCGGCTCTCCGCCCGAGACGGGAGGGAGGACCGCAAGCTCGTCCGATGCTTGAATAACGGCATCGTCGGAAGCATAAGTCTGATTGCAAGCCACAAACGAAATACGCACAAGATCTGCCTGCTCCGGAAAACGGCCGGCGAGCTCCTGCTTGAGGGCTTCTACCGTCATCGAGGGAGTGTCTGTCTCTATTTGAATAACCGGGCTGCCGAATCGGTCGGAAAGCCCGGCGAACAACTGGATTTTCCAAGTATACGCCATGTTATATAACCTCTCATCGCTAAAGGGTGAACTCCGTATTAGCATACCATAATCATGTGAAAAATGTTATTCTAGTAGAAGAGAAAAGGAGTGAGAGGCATGCCCCCATTGTTGGACCGTTTCGGGAGAGAACACGATTATTTGCGTATTTCGGTTACGGATAGATGCAATTTGCGTTGTTTATACTGCATGCCCGAGGAAGGCATGGAATTCGCTGATGCCAGTCATCTGCTCAGCTATGATCATATTGTGGAGGTCGTTCAGACGGCTGCGGAGCTTGGTATTACCAAGCTGCGAATTACTGGCGGCGAACCGCTTGTCCGCCCGGATCTGGCTACTCTGATCCGCAGGTTGAAGGCGATCCCGGGCATTGAGGACATTGCCTTGACGACAAACGGCATGCTGCTCGGCAAATACGCCGAGGCTTTAAAGGCTGCGGGTTTGAACCGCGTCAATATAAGCCTGGATACGCTTGATCCCGCGAGGTTCAAGTTTATTGCCCGCCGCGGCGAGCTGAAACGGGTCATTGAGGGGATTGAGGCAGCCGGCAGGGCTGGCCTTGCTCCGATTAAGCTGAATTGCGTATTGCTCAAAGGAATTAACGAGGACGAAATCGCTTCGTTCCTGAAGCTGGCATACGAGCAGCCGATGCATGTCCGATTTATTGAATATATGCCGATTGGCCATGCGGACGATAATTGGCGCAACCATTATTTGCCGTTGTCGCATGTGCTGGATACGGCACAGCGCGAAGGCTACTCGATTGCAAGACGTACGAACGTAAAAGGAAACGGCCCGTCCGATGATTGGCAGATGGAGGGCGGCAAGGGCTCCTTTGGCCTTATTCATCCGGTCAGCGATCATTTCTGCAAGAGCTGCAACCGGCTTCGCCTGACGGCAGACGGTTCGATGAAACCATGCCTGTATTGGGTGGATGAGCTGAATGTGAAAGCGGCGCTTGGCGATTCTGAAGCGATGCGCGACATTTTCTACAAGGCGATGGATCTGAAGCCTGAAAATCATGAAATGGCGGCTAAGCTGGCGAATGAGGCGTTGTCCCATACGCCAACCGACCGCCGAATGTCTCAAATTGGCGGGTAACGAACCGGAGGAGGCAGGCATGACATTCTCAAATCGATCAATTCTAATTCTGCATAGCAACGATATTCATAGCCGTCTCGAGAATGCAGCAAAAATAATGACTTATATGGAGGAACAGCGTGCCGCCTATGGCAGCGAACGTATTCTCTGCCTGGATATCGGCGATCATATGGACCGCATCCGGCTGGAAACCGAGGGCAGCGACGGCATGGTGAATGTCGAGCTGCTGAATGCGGCCGGCTATGATGCGGTGACGCTTGGCAATAACGAAGGCTTAACGTATTCGAAGGATACTCTTGAGCGTGTATACCGCGAGGCGAAGTTTACGATTCTTGGCGCCAATATGCGCGAGCTTGCTACCGGAAAGCTGCCGGAATGGCTGCTGCCCGGCACGGTTATGGAGAAGAACGGCATCCGGATTGGTCTCATCGCCGCTACGGCCCGTTACACGGACTTCTACGAGCTGCTTGGCTGGGATCTGACTGATCCTCTTGAAGCCATTGGAGGAGAAGTGAGGAGGCTTAGAGAGCAGGTTGACGTGATAGCCGTGATGTCTCACCTTGGGATTAACGTCGATAAGCAGATGGCGGAAAAAATACCGGGCATCGATCTGATCATGGGCGGACATACGCATCATTTGCTCGAGGAGCCGCTTGTTATCGGCGGCACCTCAATCTGCGCCGCCGGGAAATACGGCGAGCAGATCGGACGCGTCGAGCTCGAGCTTGACGAGAGCGCGAAGCGCCCCATTATCCGCGCAGCATGCGTGCCGATGGCCGCCTATGCAGAGCATCCCGCAGCCGCCGCGATTATCGGCGGCTACCGCGAGGCGGGCGAGCGGCGCCTCAGCCGGGTTATCGCCCGGCTGGATGCGCCGCTGCCCGCCCTCCCCGAGCGGGAATCGCCGCTCGGGAACCTGCTGGCCGCCGGCCTGCGCCGCCATGCCGATGCCGAGATCGGCATCGTGAACACGGGGCAGCTGCTAGGCGGCCTGCAGCAGGGCGACGTGACGGAGGGGCAGCTGCATGCCCTCTGTCCGTCGCCGATTAATCCATGCCGCATGCTGCTCAGCGGCGAGAATATCCGGGCAGCGCTGGAAGAGGCGCTGCTGCCTTCCTTCACGGGCATGCCGATCAAAGGCTACGGCTTCCGCGGCGAGGTGCTCGGGACGCTTGCGATTGACGGTATGGAGGTCGAATATGATCCGTCCCTTCCGGAGCTGCATCGAATCGTGTCGATTCATGTTAACGGCGAGCCGCTCTCCGACGAGCGGGAATACGTGGTTGGCTGCATCGATATGTTTACGTTCCATATCGGTTATTTGCCGCTTGGACGGGCGACGGAGGTATCCTACTATCTGCCCGAATTTATCCGGGATCTTCTTGCTGAAGAACTGATGAAAGGGCATGGAATTAGGGCTTGCCACCAAGAAAGATGGAGAATATTGTCGAATTTTTAGTATAAAATGGTTGCCAAGCGCGAATTTATACCTTACATTAACAATACGGCTAGTTTTGACCGAATATAAGAATGTATAAGTCTTTTCTGTTAGTATAGACACCGTTTTGTTAAGGGGAAGGATCAGGAACATGCGCTTGGTACCCATATCGCAATGCCAGCCTGGCATGAGACTTGCCAAAAAGATTTTCTCTGGTGACGGATTAGTCCTCTTGGGAGAAAACATGGAATTAACGAGTCGCCACATTTTCCGTCTGGAACAATATGGTATTCATTATGTGTTTATTAAGGATCCGAAGACGGATGATATCGTTGTTCCGGAAATTATAAGCGAAAATACGATCAGTCTCGCCTTAAAGGAGATCAAGACGAATTTTCGCGCGATGATGGAGCTGCCGAAGCAGAAAAAAGGCGCTACTTACCCGTACATCGCGCAGCCTTTTAAACAGATCATGAATATGATTATCGATGATTTGTCCAATCATAAGGACGCCATGATCATGCTGATGAATATGGGGATTGTCGACGAATATCTCTATCAGCATTCGCTGAATGTCTGCGTATATACGACATTGCTTGGCTCTGCCCACGGATATGCAAGGGATGAATTGATGAAGCTCGGAATGGGCGCATTGCTTCATGATATAGGGAAGACGCAAATTCCGATGGGCGTGCTGAAGAAGCCGGGCTCTTTGACCGATCATGAATTCCAGATGATGCGCAATCACGCCAAAATCGGCTTCGAGCTTCTGAAGGATGAGCCCAATATGCCGCTAATTGTCGCGCATTGCGCTTTCCAGCACCATGAACGGGTTGACGGCAGCGGTTATCCGCGCGGGATTAAAGGGGACGAAATCCATGATTTTGCCAAGTGGATCGGCCTGGTTGATTCCTATGACGCCATGACGACAAACCGCGTATACCGTGCGCCTATGCTGCCTCATCAAGCAATCGAATTGCTGTATGCCGGCACCGGCACCTTATACGAACAGCATATGGTGCAGCTCTTCAGAGACAAGGTGGCTATTTATCCGATTGGGATAACGGTCAAGATCCATACGGGCGAGACCGGAGTTGTCGTCGATTTCAACCATTCGTATCCGCACCGGCCTATTATCCGGCTGCTCTATAACGAAGCGGGGGAAGAGCTGGCTGTGCCTTACGAGGTCGATTTATCGAAGCAACTCAGCACGATGATTGTCAGCGTAAACGGCGAGCAGTCGAATGTAGGTTTAGCCTCGGGAATATAATAGAAGAAAAGGAGGCTGCTCGGCCTCCTTTTTCGTTTTTTATACCTATTTCCATTTGCTTCATTCCCCTTCGAACATTACAATAGTATAAGCTATACCCAATTTAACCATGTAAGTCAGGTGCTGATATTAATGAATACGATAGATTACGCTTTGAAAAACAATACCCTCACGCCATTATCTCCCCTAAATGATCCTTGGGACCCGATCCGATCCTTGCAGCAGCACGGACGCCATACCTTGACCAGTGTCGAGATGACCGTATCCAACCTTTGTAATATGCGCTGCGAGCATTGCGCCGTAGGCGATACGCTTGTGATGTCGGAGCCGGCTAAGCTTCCTCTGGAGCTGATGATCAAACGTCTGGATGAAGTGAAGCATTTGGAGACCATAAGCATTACGGGCGGTGAGCCGTCTTTCTCGGATCGTACCGTGAAGGAGTACATGGTTCCGCTTCTTCAATATGCGAGAAGCCGCGGCATTCATTCGCAGATTAACTCGAATGTCACGTTGCCTTATAGCCGCTATGAGCAGCTCGCTCCTTATCTGGACGTGATGCATATTTCTTTTAACTATACGAATGCGGACGACTTTCACCAGATTGGCTTCGCGAAGGCCGGCCATGCGGTATCCCGCGAAGCCGCTGCCAAGCTGTATGACCGGATGATCGATAATGCCAAGCGGTTAAGCGATGCTGGCGTGCTTGTATCCGCCGAATCGATGATTAACTACCGAACTCATCATCAGATTGAAGAGATTCACCGGTTAATTATCGAGATGGGCTGTCAGCGCCATGAGGTGCATCCGATGTATCCTAGCTCGTTCGCGAAGGATCTTCCGGTCTTATCCAAGGAAGATATGCAACGGGCGATCAGCAGACTGCTCGATACTAGGGACAAGAACGTGTGGATGCTGTTCGGGACCCTGCCGTTCTATCAGTGCAGCGACAATCCGGAGGAGCGGAAGCTCTTGTCGAGACTGGCTGCGGAGCCGAATGTGACGGTGCGCAATGATCCGGACGGCCGTAACCGTCTGAACGTGAATCTTTTTACCGGTGAAGTATTTGTAACCGACTTCTCGGATGTGCCTGCGTTTGGCAACATTAATGATGAGCAGCTGGACCAATTGTTTGATCGCTGGCTTGACCATAAGCTCGCAAAAAGCGTGAACTGCCATTGTCCGGCGGCCGCTTGCTGCGGTCCAAACCTGCTGGTGAAGGACATGTATTACAAGGATGAGGATTTCCACCAGAAGAAAGCCATTCTTTAAGCTTCCGCGCGGAAAAGGGGACATTACTTTCGGAAATGGGCGTATGCTGATAGTGGACGAAGCTCATACGAAAGTCAAAGCCCCGCTTACATAACGGTTCGTAAACTTTTCCAGAGGAAAGGAGGGTATCGTTAAAGTGTCGATTAAAACGTTAGTCATGGTTGCGTTTGGGCTGTTCCTGTTATATCTACTGTTTACGGTTGGGGCGCCGTTCCTGCTTGCGCTGGTTGTCGCTATTTTTCTGGAGCCGCTGACTCAGTTTCTGATTCGCCGGCTTAAAACCAACCGTCTCGTAGCCTCTACGATTTCAAGCAGCTTGTTTACGATTATCCTGATCGGACTTATGGCGCTATTGGGTGTCAAGGTGGTCGCGGAGCTTATCGCTTTTGCGCAGAAAGTACCCAACTATGTTGGGGATGCCAGTACATACGTAACCGATCTGGTCGAGAATGCAAGATCGCTTTATGCGAACTTCTCGCCGGATACCGTAGGTCAAATCGAGAATTGGCTGACCGATATGAGCAAGTCGCTCACAGGTATGGTAGGCTCATTGTCTTCCTCCGTTATTTCTTTTGCTTCCGGGATTCCGAGCATGTTCATTTTCTTTATCGTCTTTCTGGTTGCGGTATACATGTTCGGCTTTAGCCTCAATACGATGAAAGATACGTTCCTGACGCTGTTTGAGGAGAAATCAAGGCCTCAAGTCAATGAAGTACTGGAAAATTTGAAAAAGTCGATCTTTGGCTTCCTTCGCTCGCAAATTATTCTGAGTGCTCTAACTTACATCCTCTCGTTAATCGGTCTGATTATCCTGGATATCAAGTATCCGCTTGCGATTGCCCTTCTTATCGTAATCGTGGATATTATGCCAATCTTGGGTACGGGTACGGTGCTTGTCCCATGGGGCACTTATCTGGTAATCACCGGGGACTTGTATGCCGGGATTGGACTTTACGTTCTGTTCCTGTTCATGACGGTATTCCGCCGCATTGTAGAGCCGAAAATTCTGGGCGATTCGGTAGGCATCGGCTCCTTGTCCGCTTTGATCAGCTTGTACGTTGGTTTTAAGCTGGTTGGCGTAATCGGGGTTTTCCTTGGACCGCTGGTTGTCATTATCTATATGGCAATCCGCAAAGCAGGTTTGTTCAAAATAAATATTAAGCTATAACGCGATCCGGCAGATACTGCCGGATTTTTTTATTTGCGATTACGTATGGAATATTTGATGTTTTTTTCGGTATTCTCCTGGGGTATACGAGGTGTGGCGCTTGAGCAGGCGCGAAAAGTAATTTATATCCTGAAAGCCGCATTGTTCCCCGACTTTAACCAGAGGAAGCTTGGTATGCGCGAGGAGTTTTTTTGCCCGATCGACCTGCAAGTGATGCCTGTACTGCATGGGGCTCATGCCGGAATATTCCTTTAGACAGCGTGCCAAATAGTCGAAATGATAATTTAAATCCAGTTCAATCCGTTTGGAATCGAAAGGAAGTTCGAGCTGGTCTGCCAGGTAGGAAGCCATCATCTCGCCAATTTCGTATGTTCGGGCATTTGGGCTGTTCTCCTGTAGTCCATTCTGTAAGAGAATCAGAAGCTGGCCGAAGAGGATCTCTAATTCGAAAGAGCGCGAAAGAGTCAGCTTGCTGTGCAATTTGATCATTTCTTGCAACAAGGGAACGATTGCCCGCACATTGATGGCTGCAAACTTGGGAATATCGATGATGGCGGGGGGAGGGACGATATCCTGGTCCGTTACCTGCAGCAGGGGCTGCGGGGAGATGGACTTCTCTTTCAGTAGCAAAAGCTCGGGCGACGGGTATTGAAAATGGATCCAATACACTTCCGTTTCCGATTCCGTGGGACGATAGCCGCCGTGTATTTTCCCGGGTTCCAGAAGAAGCATCATCCCTTGTTCAAGCATGTACGGGGTATCGTTCTCTTCCATATATAACGTACCTTTGGTGCAGATAATCAGGTCGTATACCTCGAATTGGCGGCGAGCATGCACAACTCCGCTTTGCCACAGCGTATGCCCGACAGTAGTCAGCAAAGGAAATGGCGGGACGGGCAGTTCAACGACCAGCATGGCATCATCTCCTTCTATTCCATGTAGATATTGTATGATTATTAGTCGTCATTGTCTGATTAATTCAATAAATAAATGAGATACATTAGTAGATATCATACGATATCGAGTGGTTGCTCGCAATAATAAGGAGGATCAAAAAAATGATAAACCCCGAGCTGGTGCAGAGGCAGAAATGGTTTGTTAATCAACGATTCGGCATGTTTATTCACTTCAATAGCGCTACTTTTCAGTTTGCCGATACGGAAATAGAGGATTGGGAATATGCGCACGAGAATCACGACGAGCCTCGCAGATTCCCTTTTGACCCGAAGAGCTGGAATCCGTCAGAATTGGATTGCGCGCAGTGGGCTAAGGCAGCTCAATCAGCAGGTATGAAGTTTGCCGCATTGACAGCGAAGCATCACGAAGGGTTCAGCTTATGGCCGACCCGTTATACGGAGCACAGCGTGAAAAACGCAGCCATTCAGCGTGATGTCGTCAAGGAGTACCTGGATGCTTTCAGGCAGGAAGGCATTGAGGCGGGGCTTTATTTCTATATGCTGGACTTGCACCATCAAATCGGCAGTAAGAAGTGTACGCCAGAGGATAAGCATTTTATCAAAAATCAACTGGAGGAGCTGCTGACAAGCTATGGAGAGATTCCGTTCATCATCATCGATGGGTGGAACGCGCATTGGGGTGGTCCGAATTACGAGGAGCTTCCGTTCGAAGAGATAGATGAATGGGTAAAAGGATTCCAACCGCAATGCTTGCTGATGAATATCAGCTGCGAATCGACATTGGAGCATACGGATATCGTCTTTTACGAGAATGCCGCCGGTCAGGAAATAGAAGATTCCTTCGGCGGGCCGGGTGCAAGCTGCAACATTCTGACCAAAACCTGGTTCTGGAGAAAAACCGATTCCACTATGGAAATGAAAAGTACGGATTGGGTATTGCAAAAGGTTGAGGATGCGAATCGTCACAACGTCACGTTCTTATTAAACGGGGCGCCTAACCAAAAGGGACTCCTCGACAAAAATATTGAAGAGCGTTTTGCAGAAATCGGGATGCGTTTCGTGCAGCTCAAAGAGCTTGATGACGTACCAGCGAACTGGCTGTATCGTGCTGAGACGTCCCCTCGACACTATGGTTGAAATTAGGTGATATTGAGCTGTTTCTTTAATGTATGAAGAGGAACGATAAGGATCCGGCAGCTGCTGCCGGATTTTTTTTTATTGTGATAATGGGGAAAAGCCCTGCCGGCATACAGTTATTAGGAGATGTCTAATTGTCGGGAGGGATATCCGGATGACCACCGAGAGCAATGACCGCGTGGAAAGCAACGCTAGTATGGCTGCTCAAGCTATGAACAGTGTTCCGAATGCAACAAACGTAGCTCATGCAGAGGCAAATGCAGCTAACGCAGAAAATGTTGCGGCTGCAGCAAATAATGCCCCTATGCCAAATATGGCGCCAGTAGAGAACATGGCAATAGGCAAGGAAAATACGGGGTACAAGACCGCGAATAACACAAACCCGCTTAATCAGGTCCATGTGTATGAGCCTTTTATCGGTCCATGCGATCCATGTCCGCCGATGAAACTAAAAACTTATGTCTTACCGCCTAACCTGTTTATTCCGTATCAGCCGCAGGGGCTGCCCCAGTATCCTATCCATGAGGCATTAAGGCGGGGAACGCTCTGGCCGGCATTGTTCAGCTCCTATCAGTCCAGGTATTACTTGTAAAGTAAGAAGTAAGAAGTAAGAAGTATGAATTATCACAAATGGCCTGAGAATGGCCAAATAGGTGACAATTCTTAAGGTTTATGCTTTCGAAGTAAGAATTGCTTCGCAATTCTTTTGAGGAGGTTGATATTCTTGAGCATTGTTCTGGACGAACAATACTACAGCAAGCTGGAAGAGCTTCAGGCGATAAGTTTTGCCTTGGTGGAATTGACCTTATATTTGGATACCCATCCGCATGACGCGCAGGCGATCCAGCAGTTCAATCAGCTTGCGATGCAGCAGCATCAATGCCGGCAGGCGTTCGAAAGCCTATACGGGCCAATGCTTCAATTCGGGAACAGCTTCTCGAATTATCCTTGGCAGTGGTCCCAAAGTCCATGGCCGTGGCAAGTGTAATACCGGATTGAACCTGTATTTTTCACTTGAGAAAGGGGACGTGTCAGACGGATGTGGTTATACGAGAAGAAGCTGCAATACCCCGTAAGGGTAAGCAAATGTGATCCTAGGATGGCCAGATACTTAATTGAGCAATACGGTGGGGCAGATGGCGAATTATCCGCTGCGCTGCGATATTTGAATCAACGGTATTCGATTCCGGATAAAGTCATAGGGCTATTAACGGATATAGGCACGGAAGAGTTTGCCCATTTGGAAATGATTGCTACGATGGTGTATAAATTAACAAAAGATGCAACGCCAAGACAATTGGATGAAGCGGGGCTAGGAGAGAACTTTGTCAACCATGATAATGGAATGATGTATGTGAATGCTTCGGGTGTTCCGTGGACCGCAGCTTATATCCAGGCGAAAGGAGATCCAATCGCAGATCTGTATGAGGATATTGCCGCCGAGGAGAAGGCACGCGCCACCTACCAATGGCTGATCGATATGACCGATGATGTGGATTTACAGGATGGCTTAAAGTTTCTTCGTGAACGAGAGATTGTCCATTCGTTGAGGTTTAGAGAAGCGGTTGAGATGATTAAGTCTGATTGGGGCACGAAGAAAGTTTTTAAGGTATAAGGTTGGAAATTAACCAAGGATTTGTTTAAAAGCAGCCGATATCGGCTGCTTTTTTGTTACGCTATTCCAGCTAATAGCACTTATGTATATGCTAGAACCATACACCAAGCACCTTGTTGAAAACACATTAAAAGCTATTCCATCGTAGCATGGACCCGAAAATTTACGATTAACTTAGGATAATATTTGTCTCTCCAGTTGTGCAGATCATCATATGGAATCCGCGTACGAAAGAGTTGGCCGAAGCCGAAAATATCCGTCTTGTTTATCTGGGTTTGTTTGAACATTTCATTAAAACGCTTCTCGATTCGTTTTTCAAGCTCATCTTTTACTCGGCTATTCGATACCCCTTCATCTCTTTCTAAAATGCTTATTTTTATAAATAAATCGCTTGTCACCTGGGGAATATGATTTGTTATTGAAGGTTTGTTTTTTAAGTAGCTGTTTACAACAAGGATGGTGGCAAATCCTAGGCTTTCGGTATTCCTAATGGATCAATATCTTCTCCAAAAGCATCCAACGGTCCCTGAATGGGGCTTTCATTTCGAGGCTCGTCTATGTTTCTTCTGAGACTTTGAGGAAATGGTTGCATAATCGCATTTCGTTCGTTCTCCGATATAACGACGAGCTTACCGTCCAAAACAGCTTTTATTAGTTCGCCTGCATCCACGTCAAGCTGTTCACCGAGGTTTTGCAACAGTTCTTGGATGAACATAAAGTATTGCAAGGGATTTATGATGAAGTGCCAAAGGAATTATTATCTTTACTTGAAGACGATGCAATTGAAAAAGACAATGTGACTTTTTGTATTTGGCGTAAAAACAGTGATACTAACTGGCACAAGGGAAACGTTGAGATTCCAAAAGGTGAAAGTGATGGTTCTGATTTTTTAGTGGGTTGTATATTCCATACTCCAGAGGATTTTATAGAATTTGCAATAGATTATTTTGAATTATCGCCATCAATAGATGTTGTTTCAAAAATTTACGATGATTTCCCCATAACGGAAGAGATGATCAATATCTTAAATCCCGACTGTGATGTAATGGAGGTTCTTCAAGAATTAGAGTTATTACGCTTAAGGAGTTAGTGAAGATAAAATGATCGAACTCCTAACGGAGAACTATAGTTCAAAACAATTAAGCTGCAGAAGATCTGAGGATCCGCTGCAGCTTTTTCGAAGAAAAGGATTGCTGGTTAATTTATATGGTTTACTCCATACAATTAAAACTATTTACGGATATTTTGAAACCATATTGTGTTAAAATAATTGGAAATTCAAATGTTAAAATTAGTGAAGTTTTGATGGAGGGAAAAGTCCGATGGAAACACTAATTAAACAAGCCAGTTTAGAAGAAATTCAAATCGTTCACGATGTAATGGGAAAAGCATTTGAGGAGTATCGGGGGATGTTAACCCCTCCATCTGGAGCACTTTCAGAAACTATTAATGACATTGTTAAGAAAATATCTAATAACGGGGGAGCAATTATTGCCCAAGTAGAAGGGATTCCCGTCGGGTCAGCACAGTATTTATTTCAAGATAATTATGTATACATAGGGAGGGTTTCTGTTCTCCCCTCTCACCGTGGATTGGGCATTGGGAAAATGATGGTAAGGTACATTGAAACTCACGCTAGGAATGAGGGTGTGAATGAATCTAGATTGGAAGTACGTTTATCTATACCGAGTAATGTAGCTTTTTACAAGAAATTAAATTATGAAATTATAGAGAAGCATGCGTATCCAGCTGAGACAGATTATTGGTACGTAATGAAAAACTCATTTGTATGTTAGTTCATTCGTTAAGCTATCGGGATATGTTGGAATATATATAGCTTATTGAGCTCCCTCGGGAGACGATAGTTCGATCAAAAAGAGCTGCAGTAGATCTGAAGATCTGCTGCAGCTTTTTGTTGAAGTAAAGGGCAGCATTATTTAAGATTAATCGCGCTGAGCCGTACCATACTCCAGCTAGTGGGTCATTATATTCAAGTAGAATTACAGTCTGCTGAATGCAATGGTCACCCCATATCTGACTTAGAACAATCGGATTTCTAGTAATGAATGTAGCTCTTGTTCTGGGAAAAGGACAAGTGCTACATCCATTATCGATTAGAGACAAGATTATTTCCATTATTGTAAAGGGATGTAATTGTAAAGCTTGTCCCAACTTGGTGTGGCCATGTTCGCTCTATTCTTTAAATCGGAAAAAGCCTGGTACAACATATCCATTTCGTTGGAAGACACTGCCTTATCGCTTAGCGTGGTTCTGCCGATGGGGGTTGCTAATATAATCTTCAACACGAAAAAAAACAACTTGCGATATTTTCGGACTAAATGATGTTGATTCGCGGGCGTAATTGTGTAACCGTTTTTTCTCAACACTTGATGGCCTTCATCTATTGCGTCAATGACGTAGTTAAGCAGCCGTTTGTCCTTGGCGGCTTTGCGCAGATTCCCATTATACGAGACGGCAATGCGATTCAAAGGCAAAATCATAACAAAGTGGCTTTTCAGCCATTCATCCATATTTGTAAAGGTGATTGTTTTATACCTTGTGTTCTTTAAAGCTTGGTCAATGACCGATCGCCAATTAAGTTGCTCTCCCAAGCCACCGAAAGCCAAAGTTACCTTTGGGCCGCGCAAGCAGGTTACCCGACCGTTCTCTCTCCATCCGGCAAGCGACTGAAAAGCAAAGACAACCTTTTTCTCTACAGGGCTATTGGATTGCAAATAATGCCTCATTTCAATGGGACTTGCATTATTACCCATAATAACAATGTGTTTGCTTCGATTCGCTGCAAGGGCTGGAAGGACTGCCTCGAAATCCGGATATTTCATCACTACGAAGATTAGATCATAAACATCCTCCGGCTGTAATTCACGAATCACGTTTACTTTATCGACTGTTGTTCGGAGCTGTAAATAATGGCGGATCACATTGCCGTTCTGCTGCAACTCATCCGCGCGCCGCCCTCTTGCTAACATTGTGACTTCGTTTCCATTGTGAACTAATTCGTGAGCTAAATAACTTCCCAATACACCTGCTCCGTAGACCAGTATTCTCATGGTATACCTCCATATTGATTGTTTCGGAAATAAAAAATTTTTAAATATGTGATGGTTGTATTAAAAAACTTTTGAATTGATTTTATCTCCGACCAGAATGTTTCGTCAATGTTTTTTAATTTAAATCCTTTGAATTTAAAAACCTTTCAAAATGTGCTACATTGATTTATGCGGGATGGAGGAATGTTTAATGAATAAATTCGAAATAAGGACTCAAAAAAAGAAGACGGCAGTTGTTCATGCCGCGTTAAAGCTTTTTAAAGAAAAAGGATTCGTTCAAGTAAGCATAAAGGATATTGCCGCTGAGTCCGGCGTGTCATCTGTATCGCTATATAACTATTTCGAAAACAAAGAAGGGATTGTCAAGGAATGCGCGAACGTTTTGATGCAAAATACCCTTCATATGGCCGAAGAGATCATGAATCAAGACATCGATTTCAAGGATAAAATCATTCAAGTCATGGATGTTTGCGCCGATCAGGACTATCAATTGCTTGGTTCGCCTGGCGCCGTAGAGGACCATGTGTTATCGAGTCTATATAGTGAAAATACGAATAAAATTAGAATTCAAATGCTTCAAGAGCTTATTGAACTTGCGAAAGAGGAAGGAGCTATTCACTCTTCCGTTTCTCTGGAGACTGTTCTTGAATTGTTAAACGCGATTGGGATCATTCAATTATCTTGGGCAAAATCAGGAAACTATAAAGAAAAGATGGCTGAGATGAACCGTCTGTTGTTATTCGGGTTGATTGGTAATGGTTAATGTTCGATTAAATATAAAGTGCCTGGCCGATTGCGTTCAGTGGGTATGTGTTGGATTTGTGGGAGTGCAACGTCATGGAAAAGACGGAGTGCAATTCGATTTCGCTCTATAGATGATATGCTGAACCGTATCACAGTTAATCATTACGCTAGACGGGGAACATTAGTTGAATTAAATCGTTTACCTTGTTCACTCTAAGGGGAGTTAACTATAAGTAGTTGTACAAACTGGAAGGATTTACAATTAACAAGAAACTGTGCTAAAATACATTTAATTCATTTTGAACGGAGGGTTGCGTGTGGCAAACTAATTTTTCGATCTAACATCGCACAAGAAGAAGGGTACTTTAGTACTTTGGGTTATTTTGTGTGCATTAGTAATCGAAGAATGGTCTGCCTACATGGCTCCCAATTTAAATGATCGTTAATATTCCTATTTGATGATCCATTTCGTCAATATCATTTATCAGTATTTTGACGTGTATTTGGTTAGTCAAAAAGGTATATATTTCGCGATCAAACCATTCTTTGTCGATTACTTGAACACATGTCCCCGGCATGTGTTTTTTTATTTTACACAATGAGGAGTGATGCTCGAAATGAGCGAACAACTTTTTAAGGTAAACGGAATCGAACTTTGCGCTGAAAGCTTTGGTAACTCAGAACACCCAGTCATATTACTGAGCATGGGTGCTCAAGCTTCCATGGTTTGGTGGGAAAAAGACTTCTGCCAGCGTTTAGCCGACAAAGGACACTTTATCATTCGATACGATAATCGTGATGTCGGTCGGTCTGCCATCTACGAACCCGGAAATCCCCAATACACCTTTGAAGATATGGCTGATGATGCAATCCATATCCTCAATCATTTTGGAATAGAAAAAGCTCATATGGTAGGTATGTCCATGGGTGGCATGCTAACCCAGATTCTCGCGTTGCGACATCCGGAAAGAGTGCTGACCGTTTCTCTTTTCTCTACATCAAATTTCGCCCCAGACCTTCCACCGATGGAAGAGAAGGTGTTGGATTACTTCTCTAATGCGGCAGCGACGGATTGGACGAATGAAGCATCAGTCATTGCTTTTACGGTTGGAAAATGGAAGGTTCTCGCAGGCTCGAAGCATCCGTTTAATGAGAAGAGAGTCTATGATCTGGCTGAAGAAGAGATCAGAAGAAGCCGTAATATGGCTAGCATGAACAATCACGGATTGGTGACGGGGGGAGAATCCTATTTGGCACGAACAGGCGATATTGATGTCCCCGCTCTGGTTATTCACGGTACAGAGGATCCTATAATACCTTATGAGCACGGAGTCGCTCTTGCCCGCACTATTCCCGGGTCGGTATTGCTAACCTTAGAGGGGACAGGACATGAACTTCAACATGCAGACTGGGATACCATCATAGACGCGATTTCTAACCATACCACTAGTCGTACCCGTTAATGAAGGAAGAAACATTACCCTACAAACACCTGCTGGTGAAAAGTAAAAAACCATCATAGTAACTACCATACAGTGTGAACCGGCTTATTGGCCGGCTGAATGAAAGGTTGGACTTTTTTAAATTGGTCAACTTATATTAATGATAGTATTTCGATATGCTTCACAAAGCATTCTCGATCTCGTGCAAGAGTATTCCAAAACTATTCACAAGATAGTGGCATATGGTAAAGAGAGGCTTGACCTCATGATTAAAAATGAATGGCTAGAAGAAGTTCCTCATACGCCTGATCGCAAAGGACTAGCAAGCATAGGAACTTAATTATACGGGCGAACTATAGTTCAACAACAAAAAGCAACCGGCGCATTACGTATTGCTTTTTTTGTTAAGACAAAGGGCAGGAAAGAAAACACGAAGGCAGCTGACATGAGGCCAGCTGCCATTTTCATGAAAGAGTAACGGTATTCACGACTAGAAATTTAATGTCTTCCGATTCTAAGAGGTTAACAATTGGTTTCCAAAATACACCGCTACTTTCCATCGCTACATGCGTGCAGCCATGGTCTTTAATCCAGTCTATTAATTGCAATAAAAAGACCAGAAGGCATTGAATTTTGATACATATACATATATAGATTTTTTAGTATTGCTTATTAAGTATTTCTATCGATTGAGGTATTGTGATATAACTTATGGAATGCTAGCATAAGCTTAATAACATATAATTCCTATGAAAAAAGTGTGCTTTTCGAAGTGGCGCGAAGTTGTTCGGCGGTTGAATGAGGAGGACTTGGCCAAGACGGAGTCAACTTAAAGGACGTGACGGTCTCGAACCCGCTGATCGCCCGCGGGTTCGCCGCCCATGTGCAACATCACCTCGGCCAAATCGCTCGTATACCGAGGCGGGGCAAGGCTCGAGTTGCTCCGTTTAACTTATCCATCCCGATCAATAGCCGACTATTCAATAGAAAGCAGGTGGATCTCATGGCACAAAAACAAGTGCTCGTTCGCGAAGCGACGGCGGAAGACCTCGACGCGGTCCGGGACGTGCTGCTGGACGCCTACGGGCAATACGCGAATACGTTATCCGAAGAACGCTGGGAGCAATATAAAGAAAACATCGTCGCCGCCGCGAGCGCCGGGGCAACAAAAAACCGGCTCGTCGCAGAATTAGACGGCCGTATCGTCGGCAGTGTGTTCCTGTTCGAATCGTCGGAGCAAGCGTACGGTTACGTCGGCATCCACACGCCGATTATCCGTCTGCTCGCCGTCTCACAGGAAGCCCGCGGCCATGGCGTCGCGACGCAGCTCATCCGCGAGAGCGCCGTAATCGCGCTCGCGTCCGGCGCCGAGCTTCTTCATTTGCACACGTCCGACATGATGGATTCTGCGGTTCGTCTATACGAGCGTCTCGGCTTCGAACGGGCGAAGGAGTTCGACGTGAATAACGGGGAGACGCTCGTCAAAAGCTATCGGCTTCGCCTACGGGAATCAGCGATATTGAACGCACGCTAAACAAGCGAGGATACGAGGAGGAGAGTTCCGCGTCCCGACAAAAAACAACTCAAGTTCGTGGAGCGTGTGGGCATGCAGAAAAGCAAAAATCATTACGAGGAACATTAGTTGAACTATCCAGGGAGCAGACTGCCGGCGCAGCTGCTTCCTTTTTTTATTAAGCGAAAGGGCAGATTTGCACAACAATTGATTGTATTTTTCGTCCTTATTTATGGGAGATGTATGAAGGGGGGGTATGCGTGAGAATTGTAATGTTTGTTGTTTTGTTAATTTGCTTCATTATGACAGGATGCAAGAAAGAAGATTTAAAAATTACGTCAGAGCAGATTAAAGCTTCTTTCGAGTCGAAAAATATTCAGTTATCAGAACCACAAGAATTAAGTCCAGAGAATGTATTTATTCGGACTTTGAATAATGTTACACCTGAATTTTTTGCAATAAATGTAAATCAGCTAATTAGCTTTTATGTCTATTCTTCCCACCAAGAAGCTGAAAAAGGGCTAAAGGATTTCGAAGAGAGTGCAGCAGCAACTGATATGGTAAGGCATAGCGAATACCAAGTAGCGAATGTTATATTATTTTACGAATACGCAGGTTCTGCAAAGGATGAACGGGTTGAAGGAATAATGAAGGGATTGCAGGTTACGAAGTAATCTACATTCACTCCTTGTCATTATCTATCGGGGAACGTTTGTTCATAACACAGCGCAGGGAGGCTGCCGGCAATTTCGGCAGCCTTTCGCTCTCCTACGGGCAGCAGAATAGTTGAAGATTATTCGCGGTGAACCGTATCACAAGTGACGACGAAAAATTTTTGTGAGTATGTCTGCATTTTATGAAATCTAGTCATGGTAACTAAGTATCCTTGGAAATAGAGGCTTACCGTACCGAGGGAGTTTAATCACCGCTTCTTATGAGAGGCGGTTTTCTTTTGCTCGAAAATCAACAATTACAATAACAGAGCCATCGAAAGAAACGCAAGCATTCACCATCCGGAATGGTGGCTACTAGACTATCGGACGACCGCAAATAGCTTAATCTTCTATACTTTATCGGGGATTAGGTTTTTAATGTATGCTCTTAAAGTGTTAGCTCTCTTTATAAACATTGGGATCGAAATAGCGATAAAGCAGTTTGCCCAGCTTTTCTGAGCGGGCAATAATGGAAATGGTTCGGGTAGTGTCAAAATCAATGATAGGTACGGCTGTCAAGGACACATCCGACAGATGGTCAGTGACTATCTTAGGAAGTATTGTAATGCCTGCCCCTGCCGCGACATACCCCAAAATAAAATCTCCAAAGGATACCTCAGTAGAAACCTTTGGTTCTATACCTAACATAAGAAGCCTTTGCGTAATGCATTGACGAACGTCACACGACTCTGGGTAGAAAACAAAAGGCTCATCTTTTATATCGGCTATGCTGACACATTGCCGTTCGCCGAGAGGATGGGATTTGGAGAAGACAGCCAAGTATGGTTCGGAAAATAAATCCTTACTCCAGAGGTGGGTATCTGCAGACCTTTTATCAATCAAGGCTGCGTCAAGCTTTCCAGCCTTCAGCCAAGACAATAGCTCCGCTGAAGTATTACAAACCATTACATCCGTATTGATCTCCAGGGTCGGTATTATTCTCCGAAGAAAGTAAGTGGCTATACTTGGCAAGGCTCCAAGCCAAATTTTTTGAGTTGATTTGAAATCCTGCAACTCTTTATAAATCAGTTCCAAATCCATAAGTACTGGTTGAATGCGTTCCAATAGCATAGCCCCAGCCTTAGTCAGCTCAACCCCCTGGGTTGAGCGATAAAACAAAGCAACCCCATACGTCTCTTCAAGTTTTCGGATTTGTTTGCTGATCGCCGGTTGGGAAAGATTCAACAATTCACTCGTTTTTGAAAGGCTCTTGTATTGTGCGGTCATTACAAAGCTTTTAAGCCATTGAGTATCCAAAGCATCACACCCTAGTTCAAACTTTTTGTTATATCCATCTAGCATAATGGAAATTCCGTACTTATTCAAATAGTGGTAAATTGTTGATGTGATTCTATAACTTTTAGTAAGGAGAGGGATATTATGAAAGTGAGCATTATAGGAACCGGACGTATGGGTAAGGCTTTGATTGAGGCCGCAGCACCTCAAATCCAAAATGTAATATGGGGATCGCGTTCTATTGAGAAGGTCGATGGCTTGATTAAGGAGCTCAGATCTGAGGCTCTTCCTGGATCTTATGACCAGGCACTTGCCGCTGATGTAATTTTTCACACGCTTTGGTTTCGTGATCTACTGCCATGGGCAAAACATAACGAAGAAGCATTGAAAGGTAAAATACTGGTGGATATTTGCGTTCCGTTCACTTCGGATTTTTCCGATCTCACTATAGAATGGGGAACTTCTGCCGCAGAGGAAATTCAACAAGCTTTACCGGATACCAAGGTCGTGGGAGCTTTTAAAAATACTTTCTGGAAGGTTTTTAATCAACCTGTCCATCAAGGCATCAAAAGCGATGTATTTGTTACTTCAGATGATGAAGGGGCTAAAGAGATAGTCATGAAGCTTCTGCAGCCCCTTCCATTTCGATTTTTGGACGCAGGAACGCTTAAAAACAACCGAACCATTGAACGTATGACTCTATTTTCAAGAGAGCTATCTCAACGCTACGGCCACTATCCCTATGTATCCTGGGGGCTATGGGGGAGCGATTATAAAGGGCATTTTTCGGAGTAACGGGCAGTTTTGATTAATGATTTTCACAATATTTTTTTGGTTATATTGAAATTCACTAAATGGAAAAGAAAGAAAAATGGTTAAAGGTTATTGGATCTTAGGCATTGATGTCCACGACCAAGAAAAATTTCAAGTATACATGGCAACTACCTCTGAGATTCATAAGAAGTATGGTGCTCGATTTCTAGTTCGTGGGGGCAATCACTTGGTACCAGAAGGAAGTGCCCGATCCCGGAATACGATTGTTGAGTTTCCTTCCTATCAATCTGAACTTGACTGTTGGCATTCAACGGAGTATCAGCAGGCAATTAAACTCAGACTTCCTGCGTCAAAAAATGATCTTGTTATTATTGAGGGATATGAGGGACCGCAACCTTCATAGTCCCCAATTCAATTAACGAGGAACGAAAGTTGAATAAAGCGAGATAATGAAGGGCCATCCTGCAAAGGATGGCCCAATAACTTACCGTCACCAATAGTTGGGAGAGATGTAAAACAAGTAACAGAGAAATTTCAAGTACCACCGCTTATTTTTCGCCGATAGAAGCGATAATGTGAACCTTATCACAAGTAACGGCGAAAATAGGAGTGACAAGAAGGGGGAGGCCTTCTTCATAAGTTCACGATCCGATTCCGCTAAAACAAAACATTGCCAGGTTAACCGAGCGTAGTTGCGACTAAGATTGCTGAAACATTTATTTATGAAATAACCGAATAAGCGTCGAGATTTCTTCAATGGATTCTTTTCGACCATTTTTAATCCACATCACCCAAATTTCAAAAACGCCTGCACTCATAAAGTCGATCCAGTAGTTTCGTTTCGCTCCCGTCCAGTCCGGAAAGGGGATAATCTCATCGTAAAGTTGAGCAACGTGAGATTTGAAAAGTTGATAAAACAGCCCGATATAATCGCCTTCGATCGCCATGTGAAAATCATTGGATAGGTCAAGAAAAAAGCTCGTTAGATCGGCTATTTTCTGTTCATGGTTTTTTTTATTGGCGATTTTATTAAAAATATCCGCGAATTTAGGTTCGTAGTATTCCTTCAATACTTGTTCAAGGTTTTCATAATTTCTATAGAATCCCATTCGACTGACGCCGGCTTTTTTGACGACCTCTGAAACGGTTAGTTTTGAAAGCCGATTGGTCTTTAAAAGCTCCAGCAACGCAAGAGCAATCCATTCTTTAGTGTCTTTTTTTATGTTTTGGGCGTGTTCCGTCGCTGCCATTACACTTCCTCCATTTTGTCACAGATGTTTGTCGTCCACTTGTTTTACATAATATTCAGCTTTAAAATAGTGTACAACTGTTACAAGTGTAACGTCAATGAGAGGAGCATTCACGATGACGGAGAGTAACAAGCCCTTAGTTCTTGTGACTGGCGGTTCAGGATTTATCGCGGTTCATATTATGTTGAAATTACTCGAGCAAGGCTACAGTGTCCGAGCAACGCTTCGTACCATGAGTAGACAAGATGAAGTAAGAGATATGCTAAGATCAGGCGGAGTTTCCTGCTTTGAAGGCCTTTCGTTTATTCAAGCGGATTTATCTCATGATCAGAACTGGGGCGATGCGGTTAAAGGAGCGGAATATGTCATTCATGTTGCTTCCCCGACGCCTAATAAAGTGTATAAAGACGAGAATGAAATGATTCAACCCGCACGCGATGGCGTATTGCGTGTGCTAAGAGCCGCGCGTGACGCGGGAGTCAAACGAGTTGTTTTAACCTCCGCTTTCGGAGCGATCGGTGTGGGCCACAAGAATCATAAAGGACCTTTCACCGAAAAAGATTGGTCGAATACGGACGCGAATATTCATCCCTATCAAAAATCCAAAACCATTGCCGAAAAGGCGGCCTGGGAA
Source organism: Paenibacillus sp. ATY16 (assembly GCF_003399985.2). Lineage (NCBI taxonomy): Bacteria > Bacillati > Bacillota > Bacilli > Caryophanales > Paenibacillaceae > Paenibacillus > Paenibacillus sp. ATY16. The sequence goes on from NZ_NMOK02000046.1 coordinate 95,625, forward strand.
TTTATTCGCCAAGAAGGAAACGGTTTAGAACTGGCAACGGTAAATCCCGTTGGAGTGATGGGGCCGATCTTAGGCAATGATTATTCTCATTCAAACAATAGCATTCGACAGATGCTGGAAAGTAATCAAAAGTATGTCCCTAAAATTTATTCCGATTATGTAGATGTTCGTGATGTTGCCGATTTGCATCTATTGGCCATGTTGCGTCCCGAGGCAAATGGAGAGCGTTTTATCGCCTCTAGCGCAGAGACGTTGTCAATGTTGGATATTGCGAATATTTTAAGAAAACATTTGGGCGAAGACGCTAAAAACGCGCCAAAAGGTGAACTTCCAAATATCGTGGTTCGTGCGATCGCAATCTTTAAACCACAATTAAGAATGATAGCAACGCTCCTCGGAAAAGATATGTCAACTAGCAATCAAAAGGCAAAACGTTTACTTGGATGGACACCGCGTTCGGCGGAAGAAGCCATATCTGCAACGGGGAAGAGCATGATAAAGCTCATTAAAGAGCAGAAGAAGTCGTAAAAAAAATAATGAATAAAGCTTCTCGAAGCTTAGGGGAAGGTGATATTGCTTCTTCCCCTAGTCTTCCTTTTCGGATGGCTTCCTTAATGGCCAGCCGTTTCGAAAGCTTATAGCTTCTGTCTAATGCCTGTAGCAGCCGCGAGCTTGATGGTCTCCAGCAGCCTATGCAAGCGGGCCGCGTCGTGGAAGCTGGGCAAAAGAAAAGTACCGCCAAGAATATCCTCGGCAAAACGCTCTTGCGCCTTCGAAACAAGAACCTTCATTGATTCTTCCTCTGCAGGAAGTGCCGTGAAGTACTTGTCGTCATGCGCTGCCGGGATGCCAGAAGCATACAATGTTTGGTACACCTGCAGGTTGCCAAACTGTACATGGCCGACAGAATGCTGCTGCTTCAATTGAAGCATCCCTTTTTCTCCGTAAATATCCAGTTGAAATCCGGGATAAGTTCCGCCCTGAATATGGACTGACGCGGAGGCACCGCTGCTTAACAGCCCCTCAACCATGATTTGGTCGGCTGCGTCTTTGGCAACCTTTTCACCTGTTTCCAACACCTCAGCCTCATTATAATTGCAGATCATGGTAGCCGACAGCTCCTTAAAGTCCCCAAGCAGGAGGCAAAGCACATCCAGCGAGTGTCCGCCGTTGATGGCTAGAAGCGTGGCGCCGTTTTCCTCCTTTAACAGATAGGCACTGTCACGGCTCGTAACACTCCCCCTGGTGGTCGATAAGCGCATATTGCAGGACAAAACCCGGCCAAGCTCACCGGATTCGATCCGATGCTTGATGTCTTGGATGACAGCGGATTGTCTGGCCTGAAGACCGACGGCATGATGAATGCCGGCTTGATCGGCAAGCACCGCCAATTCTTCGGCTTGAGCCGCAGTTACTGTCAGCGGCCATTCGCAGTAAATGTGTTTGCCTGCTCCAATGGCTGCTTTGACAGCTTCATAATGAAATGGCACCTTGATACTGACGACAACCAGGTCCACCTCCGGGCTTTCGCATAATTCGCTTAGGTTTGTAAAAGCTTGAACCCCACCCAAAGCAGAGGCACTTTCCAGAGCACTTTCCATTTTGGATGTGGCAACCGCCGTTATGCGGTGCTTGTTGCTCATCTGAAGTGCTGGAACGTGCGTTTGGCTTGCCCAGTGATTATTAAGCGACGCTCCGATAATTCCAGTCTTAATAATGGAACCGTTCATCTTGTATGCCTCCTGTTCGGATCTACTTAAAAGCGGCAAAGCAATCCGTCCGCATATCCATAATATAGGGTAGATACTCCATCATGAATAATGTATATTTGAGATAGACATATCATTTTTTTTGATAGAGGGATGACTATGGATATTGAAAATATGATGGCATTCGTTACTGTTGCCGAGCTGAAAAGTGTTTCTGCAGCAGCTTCGAACATGAATCATTTGCAGTCCAACATGACGGCAAAAATAAAAAAGATCGAAAACCATTACCGGCAGCAACTGTTTTTCCGGAGCTCACGCGGAATGGAATTGACACCTGAGGGAGAAAAGCTGTATCGGCAGTATAAAAAACTGCTGCTGCTGTGGGAAGAGACCGAGCAGGAAATGAATCGCCGGGAGTTAAAGCTGCGTTTAGGTATCATGCAATCCGTGATCAGCGAAAATATCACAAAAGCATTCTCCGATTTATACGAAAAGTACCCCAACATGTCGGTTACGCTCATAACCGGTTCCACTGAAAAGATGGAGGAAGAGTTGATCGAAGGCAATATTGATCTGGCCTATACCTTTGGCAAATCGGACTTGCAGCAGCTCCATTACTGGCCAATCGGCAGTGAAGAACTGGTTCTGGTCGGCAAAAGAGTCAAGACTGCAGCAAGTCTGGCCCAATGTTTGCAAAGCGAAACCATGCTTATCCTGTCCAAAAATTGCTTGTACGCCTCTATTCTGCAGCGTATTTATTCGGCTCACGGCAGTCATCCGGCTTCTAAAACAGAGGTCGGCGTATTGGAAACGCTGCTTCGTCTTGCAAGCCTAGGCATGGGCGTCGCTCTTGTTTCCAAGACCACTGTCAGAGAGTTCGGAGTTACCGATTTCATGGAGCTTCCGCAGGAATATCGGTACATTGATAAATTTTTAGTTACTCGAACAAATTACGAGTTGTCGCCTTTGGAACGGCAGTTTTTCAAAATTAGCCAGAGCTTATAGTTCATATCCGCAGACAGCTGAGGAATTAACGCAATAAGAAAACCGCCTTTTCAAAAAGGCGGTTTTCTTATTGCTAAAAAGGAGACATTTCTGCTTTCAATTGCTCAAACCATTCTAAGTTAACCAAGTGATGGGAACGGGAATTTTCGTTCATGCGGCGGTAGTAATCGATTGTGCCAGGAAGCTCTTGTGTGTTGGACAGGTATTCATCAAGGAGGGCGATTCGGGTTTTAGTCTGGTCTATTTGCGATTGGATCAGTTCCAGTAATTTGTTTTTGTCGTATTCATCGGCAAAGAGCAGCGCCCCATAAAATTGCAGGTTCACATATTCAGATTTGGTGCCGTATTTGACCATTAATTTTTCAAATTCAACCATTCCCGATCTGGTGATTTTAAAGTTCCGAATTTCGCGCCCACTGGTTGAAGGATTCTGCTGAATCTGTTCAATCCAGCCTTTCTCTTCAAGCTGCTGCAGATTGTAATAAAACGAGCCTTTCGTGAAGTTTACAATGTATTTGTAATGGCGTTTTTCCATTAAGGCCAGTAGTTCGTAGCCGTGAGCGCCGGGATTTTGGATGAGCAAGCCAAGGATGAGTAAGGGGATCAAGGCTGCATCACCTTCACCATCTGCGCCTCGAATTCCGCGTACGTCATTTTACCCAAAGCTAAGTCCATGCTATGAATGTAAATCTGTTCTGTTTTCGAATAGTCGCGCTTCACTTTCAGTGACTGCTCCTCTCCCGGGATGGGTTCCATGACATGACATTTTTTCGAAAAAGCCTCGAAATAGCGGTAGCCGAATTTGCGTTGCGAAACCGCGTCTAAATGAATGCCATCAGGATTCGCGGTCAAATCTGCCGCTGTTACAAAATAACAATTTTGCTGTTCGTTAGCGAAGTTCTGCAATTGTTCATTGACTTGTAGATACTCTGTTGCGTGCTGTCCAAAACCAGTCTTCCCAAGGAAATCACCAAGTCCGCCAATGATCAAAGGCACTTCATCAAGATTCAATTCGTTTCTTAGGGTCTCGATGATAAGGGTTAATTTCTCGTAATAAGTTTCATGCAGCGAACGATAGCTGTCGCTCTCACCCTGGTGCCAAAGGATTCCGCAGATTTGACTGGAACGCTGGGCGAAGCGGGCTTCGGACAAAGCATGTTGGAAAAGAATGCCTTCCGGATGCCAGTCATTCAAGGAACTGCCACCTTCCGCACAAGGAATCAAACCAATTTCTTCATCGGGATTGGCTTTTGACCAGGCATCGGCAAAAGACGCCGCCAGACTTACACCGGAAACCGGACGGTCGTAATTAATCGGCTCCGTCATGATCTGCCACTGTCCATTGCGCAGCATTTTTATCTTTTCATGATAGATAGGATCGACTTCATGTAAAAATCCACGGCCGGCCATATTAGACTGGCCCAACATTAGAAATGACTTTATCATATAATCTTTACTCCTTTGCACCACTGTTATAGTCTAATTAGACTAAAAATATTATATAGTCTGATTAGACTATGGTCAATTGGACGATGTTTGCATTGTCTAAGTATTTATTGTGGCTCAAAATCAAATAATAACGTGGTTACCTACAAAAAAAGGATGTTGTTACAACTTAAATACATAAGAGGTGGCCCATGCAAAAACTACAAGACGAAAACAAGATCCAAACAGAAGGAGATATGTCTAATACATTAACGTCAGCTGAAATCGGAAAACTATGGATAACTTATATGGGAAACAGTATGGCACGGTGCGTGCTGCGCTATTTTCTACAAAATGTGGACGATGCAAATATTCGAGATGTTCTGAATGAAGCACTTCAGTTAGCCGACCGATTCACGAGAACGGTAGCTAATATTTTCACCCAAGAGGGTCATCCGGTACCGATCGGCTATACGGAAGAAGACGTAAATTTAGAAGCTCCCCGGTTGTATGCCGATGAATTTTATTTGCATTACTTAAAGTATACAAGCAAAGCGGGGATCAGTGTCTACGGAATCGCTGTACCTTTAATGAGCCGGCCGGATGTCCGTGAATTTTTTACCGATTGCCTCGTATCAACAATTAAATTAATCAATGACGTAAACGATTTGCTGGATGCAAAAGGACTTTTGGTCAAACCGCCTTATATTCCCGTTCCGGACAGAATCGATTTCGTCAAAAAACAGCGGTATTTAGACGGTTTCTTTGGTGATGTGCGTCCGCTTCAATCGCTGGAAATCACTCATATTTACGATAACATTCAAAATAACGCCACAAGCTGCGCCGTATTGGTAGGCTTCTGCCAAGCGGCGGAGCGGGAGCAAGTTAGGAATTACTTTAAGAGAGGGAAGGAAATCGCACTGAAGCAGTACGATATTTTGTCGAGACTGCTGCACAAAAACGATTTGCCTACTCATCCTCTCTTGAATCATCTCGTAACCGATTCAACCGTATCGCCATTTTCGGATAAAATAATGCTTACCCACAAAATGGACATGTTCGCCATGCGGGTCCGAACCTATGGCAATGCGTTGGCCTTTAGCGCAAGACATGACGTGGCGGCTACATTCGCAAGATTCATCGTCGAAGTAGGAAATTACGTTGAGGATGGAGCCAACACCATGATCGATTTGGGCTGGATGGAACAGCCCCCGCAAGCGGCGGATCGTAATGCGCTAGCAAAGGGGTAGGAAATGGCCAAAGCGTCCCGCACCGAGGCGTTATTGTGGAGTGTCGCTTTGCCAGGATTCGGTCAGCTCCTTAACGGTAAATATATAAAGGGCATCCTGCTGATCACTTTGGAATTTCTTATTAACTTGAAGTCTCATTTGAATTGGGTTATTATCACGAGCTTTCATGGGGATCTCCCACTAATCGAGCAAACAAATATGGAATGGCTAATGTTCTACCCTTGTGTCTATATGTTCGGAATTTGGGACGCCTACAAGGATGCAGGTGAGGAGCTAAAAGTGAATGCTTCACTCCCTTTTGCTTTCGGTGCCTTCTTTGGGACGATTGGTGTTGTTTATTCAAAGGATTTTTTGGGAGCGGTCTGGCTTGGGTTATTAGGTATCGGTGCTGGTGTTATTGTCGGAATAGGCCTTCAATCTTTCTTTCGGAACCGTGTAAAAGACACATAAACGCACCGAGTAACTCAATGGAAAACTAAAAACCTGTCGATGCAGAGGGCAAAGCTGCAGCGGATCAAAGGAACCGATGCAGCTTTTGTTGTAATAAAGGCAGTTTATAATAATACATAATGGATTCAAGATCAAAATCTAAAACCGCGAAGAATGTATCCGTCTCGGTAAATTCTTGTTTCAGGGTGTTGACATTTAAAGGGAAGTGGCATATATTGTTTACATACCAACCGAATGTATGTAAGGAGAGAGCAAATGGCAAGAAATAAATATCCGGAGGAAACGACCAACCAAATCCTAACGGTGGCGCTTGATCTCTTTATTGAAAAAGGATACGAGCAAACCTCGATTCAGGATATCATCAACGGACTGGGGGGGCTGACAAAAGGGGCCATCTATCATCACTTCAAGTCGAAGGAAGAGATCATGCAGGCCGTAATCAATCATCTGTACAAAGATGTTGACGAGATGTTGTCCGGCGTCCGGGACGACAAGGAGTTAAATGGTCTGGAAAAGCTTCGCAAGATTTCCAGCGTCTCGCTCAGCAATCCCGCTCAGAGCGAAATGGCAGCTGTGGCACCAAACCTTTTGCGCAATCCGAAGCTGCTGGCAGCCCAGATCGAGCACATGATTGAAAAAGCGATACCCGTCTATATCCAGCCCATCATCGAACAAGGCGTGCGAGACGGCTCGATCCGAACCGAGTATCCGAAGGAGCTTAGCGAAGTGTTGCTTGTTCTCACCAATCTATGGCTTAACCCGTCGGTTATCCCGGCTTCGCCCGAGATGATGTTAAACAAGGTAAAGCTATTCGATGAAATCTTGAAAGGCCTGGGACTTGACCTGTTCGATGAGCAAATGCTTCAAAGATACGAGGAACTGTTCCGTATTTCAGCTAGAGAAGTCAGCACAGAGAAGTAAGAAGTAAACTGCCTAAGGGCAGCTTTATTTTTACAGCTATACATACCATCGGTTGGTATGTATAGCTAACCTGAGTTCAAAACTAAAAACTATTCTAAGGAGATGTGAATGATATGAATCAAAAATTGACAATGAAAGAACGGAATGTAGTGACCAACTTTAACGGAAGCAACCTGGTAAAAAGCGATTTTGCGGGCGTTACGGCCCCTAAAGGACAGTTTAAAGGCAGTGCGATCTCGGGTTCCGACTTTTCTGGCGCCAATTTGACCGGCAGCACGTTCAAGAGCAGCGAGATGCGCGGAAGCGATTTTGACGGCGCGGATCTGACGGACTGCAAACTTACCGCGCTTGACCTGACAAATTCGAGCTTCAATAAGACGATCCTTGTACGAACTAATTTCACCAGCTCCGTGCTGGATGGAGCCAAATTCCGAGGAGTGAGAATGACGGATGTCACGTTAGCGAAAACCGATCTTAGAAAAACGATTTTTGAAGATTGCTTATTTGACGGGGTGGACTTCAAGGACGCGGATTTGAGCGGAAAATGTTTGGACGGACAGACGTTTGTTGGCGTCAAGTTCGAGAAAACCGCGTTAACCGACGTTTCGTTCAAGGGCGCTACATTTAAGAATGTTTCTTTCCATCCGGGCTTTACTTTGACTAAAAAGTACTACCGTATGATCAAAACCATCTGCTTTGACGGTGCAACGATGGATAAATTGACCTTTGCTGCTCTCAAAGGCATGGATGCCAATTTGTCTAAGGTTACAGTCGTTTAAAGAGAAACAAAAGCGGATTCTTTGATAGAGGATAGTTTAAACCAAATAAATAAAGCGAGGGATACGAAATGGAAAAGATAACTACTTCGTCAGAAAATAGGAAGGAAAGAAAATTCACTAATGACCAGGATCGCCCGGAGCTACAGAAGGCCATTGAGGAGATAGTCGATTCCGGTTTTCTCGGGGTGCAGCTGCGCGTGCACGATGAGAAGGGCGAGTGGATCGGCAGCGCCGGGGTTAGCAGGTTGGGCGAGACCGCGAAGCCGCCTGTAAACGGACACTTCCGGATAGGCAGCAACACCAAGACCTTCACCGCGACCGTGGTGCTGCAATTGGTCGCCGAGGGCAGGATCGGGCTGGACGATCCGGTGGTTGACTATCTGCCCGAGTTCGGGCTGGACCGGCGGATCACGGTGCGGATGTTGCTGCAACACACCAGCGGGGTGTTCAACTTCACCGGCGAGTACTATGAAGACGGAACGGTCGTGCCGGGAATCCCATGGCAAGGCCAGGAGTGGGTAGACAACCGATTCAAGACCTATCGGCCGGAGGAGCTGGTACGGTTGGCATTGTCCAGGCCGTTACGATTCGATCCGGGAACGGACTGGAGCTATTCCAACACCAACTACGTGCTGGCCAGGCTGCTAATCGAGAAGGTCACCGGCTGCTCGCTCGCCAAGGAGATGCAGCGACTGATTTTGGGCCCGCTTGGGCTGTCGGGTACACGGGTACCAGATACTCAGCTGGAGATCCCCGAGCCGCACGCCCACGCCTACTATCGATACGAGGACGCCGGCGAGCAGAAGACGGTTGACATTACCCGCCAGAACCCCTCCTGGATTTCCACCGGCGGTGACATGCTCTCGACCACCCAGGATCTCCACACTTTCATCTCCGCGCTGATGGGCGGCAAGCTCCTCCCGGCCCCGCTGCTGGCCGAGATGATCAAGCCGCATCCCAAAGTCGGTTATGGCTTGGGAGTGTTCGTGCAGGACGCCGGCCCGAACGGCGACGGTACCATCATCACCCACAACGGCGGCATTTCGGGCTACGCGGCACTAATGTACAGCACGCCCGACGGCAGCAAGACCTTGACCGCCTCCATAAACTATGTGGACGACGCCGCAATGTCCCTGGCAGTGGCGTTCCAGAAGGTAATGCAGAGGCTCGTCGAGGAGGTGTTCGGCGGCGGGCATGCCGAGTCGGCTGACGGAGAAATTTAGTTGAACTAACAAAGAGCAGATTGCCACGGCAGTCCGCTCTTTGTTTTTATTAAGCGATTGGGCAGGTACCATTATTCACAAGAGCAGACAAGAGTATAGCTAAATGTATATTCCCTCTAATTGGAAGGTAATATAATCTTGTTGGTAAAGTTAGGGGGAGGACTAATTGTGGAAAATTTCAGGGATAAGTATCGCAACAGGCGGTACATTGCACACGCCAGCATATTGGGAACAACACAATTACATAAGCGTAATCCGATCAGTATAGCTTGTTGGTCAATGGCTTTTCCCGGTTTTGGACATTTACTCTTAAATAAATATTTACGCGGATATGCTCTAATTTTATGGGAGTTTTATATTAATCAGAAAATACATTTGAATTTAGCTATCGTTCATACATTTAACGGTCAATTCCAAGCAGCTAGAGAGGTATTGGACCCTAAATTTTTGTTGCTTTATATCCCTGTTTATTTGTTTGCGATTTATGATAGTTATCGAACGGCTGTTGATTTGAATAAAGTCTATCTTCTGGCGAAGAGGGAAAAGGGCCGCTTTAATGAATTTAGCATCGGAGCACTGGAGATTAATTATCTCGATAAACGCAAACCATGGGTAGCTCTTGTTTGGTCCATGGGAATCCCCAGCCTTGGTCAACTGTACTTACATCGCATTGTTTTAGCCACATTTATTTTGGTCAGTACGATTTTTATCGCATGGTATTCCAACATAATGCTAGCCATTCACGATCTAATTTTAGGTGATGTGAGAAGTTCCTCGTCGGTTCTCGATAAACAATGGTTATTGTATTTCCCTTCTTTTTATTTCTTTACCCTATATGATGCCTATACGAACACCATTGAAAATAACAAACTGTTTGATGATGCTCAAAAACAATTTCTTTTGGAAAATTACCAGCCGGCAGGGCATCTCATCACAATTGGAGAGAAGTAACGATGCAAGTCTTGGCCACATTCGAGCATTCAACCTTTGTTGAAATAGCCATTTCTGAACTTGAGGAAAAGGGGATAACAGCTATTTACGCTGTACCGCTTGATTTGCGTAAAAAAGAACCGAGGCTTCTGGACAGCATTCACCGGGCAGATGGGATTTCCTTTATCGATAAAGGTATGATTTTTGCCTTTATGTTTGGAACCATTGGCACAAGCAAAGGGTTCGTATGGCAAGGGGGACCAATTATTTGGGGAATTACTGGTTCAGTTATAGGCTTTCTTATAGGAGTTGCCCTGAATTGGTTTCTTTACCTTTCAAAGCGGAACAAAAATCAGCTTCAACTTAGAAAAGGGAAAAAAGGCGATATCATACTCATTGTGACGTGTGAGGCCAATCAGGTATCCGTTGTGGAGGATATACTATGGGATCATAAAGCTCTAGGCTTGGCTATAACGTAACTATTGGCTAATTAGACTAATGCATAGTCCGATTATTTTTTTGGTCATAAAGTGTATTATTATTTTTCGGGAGGCTTTATGATGAAAAGGAAATTAAAGAAAATAAAATATTTCGGCGAAAGAATAGATAGTTCTTATAATGAGCTGGAATATTTTGATGCTCAAGTTAATAAAAAAGCCGGCTTCTTACCGCCGAAATTAAAAAAGAAAAAGGTTTGATATACGAACTTCAGAAACCAGAAGAATATAAAACTTTAACAACAAGCCGGCAGAAGATCAGAGATCCCCAGTCGGAACGATACCTCAACAGCAAGGCAGCAGCCGGCGTATACGCCGGCTGCGTTTTTTGTTAAGCGCTTGGCCAGGATAGTTTATACAATAAGCCTATTTTTTACTTAAATAAAATTGCCTCATTGACATACCCTAGGGGGGGTATTGTATAGTTCGGATGTGAGGTGATCATTGTGGCAAACCAAAAGGAAGTTGTTCAGATTTCAGCCATTCAGTCGGTGCTAAACGGTGTAGGGAAACTCAACTTGGCCACAGCCGGTGGCCCTTCTTTTTACAAATTTATATACCCTATGGGGGTATATAATGCATGAGGTGAGGAATCCATGGAGAGTACAGAAGCAAAGCAAAACAAGCAGACGACATTGCAAATATCGGGCATGACATGCGCCGCATGTGCAAATCGAATAGAAAAAGGTTTAAGCAAAATGTAAGGCATTGCTGAAACCAACGTGAACTTCGCGCTTGAGAAAGCGTCCATAACCTACAATCCGGATAAAGAGGAGCCAAACCCTACCTATAAGCCTGGAAGTCAAGCTGTTATACAAGAGGGGCATATGCCTGGGATGAAAGGTGCGGTTGCAACGATTGTTGGAGCTTATAAGACAACAGCTTATGTAGTGGATTACACACCTACAAATGGCGGGGAAAAAGTAAGGGGCCATAAATGGGTCATTCAACAAGAAATGAAAGACGCCGGGGAAAAAGAACTGCAACCGGGTGCTCAAGTCGTACTGAATGCTGATCATATGCCTGGCATGATGGGGGCAACAGCTGAGATTGTGTCTGCTGAGCAAACGACTGTATACATGGTTGATTACACCCCAACAAATGGCGGAGCACCGGTGAAAAATCATATGTGGGTAACCGAAAGCGAATTGTCGCCTGCAGAATCAAAGTCAACTAGCGGTAATAGCGAGAATAATACGGATGGGATGCAGGGTATGAACCACTAATTTAGCGATAAGTTAATCGCAGCAGAATTAACCAAAGAATCGTTTGGAAGCAGCCGATATAGGCTGCTTTTTTGTTACGCTATTCCAGAATAGTTCCAATGACTAATGTTGGACAATGTAACCCTATTATTGTATAAATATACTATAAAGTGAATTTATATGCGATTGGGTGATTGAATGAACCTACTAGACATTAATGGATTGTCGTACGGTGACATCTTTAACATCTTCCGCTTAACAGATGAACTAAAAACGGGCATGCATAAAAATTTTTTGATCGGAAAAACATTTATCTTATTCTTCCCTGAATCAAGCCTAAGGACAAGAATCTCTTTTGAGAGAGGAATTAAAGATCTGGGAGGAGAATGCATAATATTCCCGCCAGAGGCCTTGGACAAAAAGGAGCAATTAAAAGATGTGATTAAATACATCGAAAATTGGGCTCACGGGGTGATTGTAAGGCATGCTGATTTTTTAAAAATAACTGAATTAGCTCGCCACTCCAATATTCCTGTAATTAATGCAATGACGGCTGTTAATCATCCATGTGAGATCATATCTGACTTATACGCTATACATAAAAGAAGGGAACAATTTCAGAATCTCACTTACACTTTTGTCGGACCTGGTGGAAATATTTGCAGGTCATGGTTAACAGCAGCAGAAGTAATGGATTTAAAGTTTAATCACGTTTTTTTGAAGGGCCACGAAATGAGATGCGATTCAAAAAATTATAAGTTTTATACTGACCTCAACGAAGTCATTAGGTTTAGCGATGTTGTTTTAACGGATTCATTACCTGATCAACTTAGAAATGAACAGTACATAGCAAAGTACCAGATCACTCTCGAGAGAATGAAACTGGCTCCAAATGGAGCGATGTTGAATCCGTGTCCACCTTTTTTTCGGGAGGAGGAAGTAAGTGAGGAAGCCATATCCTCAGAATACTTCGTTGGTTATACATTCAAAGAGGATTTACTTTTCGTACAACAAGCGGTTATTATGCAATGCTTATTAACCTAACAGAGAACGATAGCTCAAGACAACACGATGGCAGCTGACATAATGGTCAGCTGCCTTTGTAAAATCAAAAAATGATTCGACTAGTGAGGGCAGTATAAGGGTAATTGGAGAATCAGTTCTTATGACGAGTAGAGTAATGAGGTGGTGGTGTGTTGCTTAAAACAGATTGGTCATTTAAAACAAATGAAGCATTGGACATGATCCTTTTATTAAACGCAGTCTCGAATGACCCATTTTATAACCAACATTATTCAGATGTAAGGGAAAAGTGGATGGAAAAACTCGGTGAAAGAGGATTATCTCTAATTGCCCGAATTAGAAGCGTTATATCAATGTCGAAGCTGTGCTCCGAGTTATATCGAATAAACATCATGACACTAGATGAAGTGATCAGTTTCTTTGAGGATGCTACCAACCTCCGCAAATCAAGCCTACAAATATTGCTTCCCTATCGGGAGGTATTTCATGAATGCTTCAAAATGTTAAAGGACTTGGGGCTAGACGAAACATGGGAAAGCAGAGCTAAGCCATATTTGGAAGGGCTAGCCAAACAATATGGCTATGTGATGAACAAGTCTTATCCCCTTGATGATATACGAAGAGAAATCAACAAGTTTCTAGGAGCTTCCCAACCAATCTGTTCAATAGTATATCTTGCTACATATATTAAACCAATCGCCTTCCAGTTGCCTGGCGGAGGAATGGCGATACATCCTGGTCCTCATGGGTACATGCATCTTCCAAAACAATTGGCCTGCCTCTGTATACACGAGTCATTGCATGGGTTCCCTGACTCGGCAAATGCCCAGCAATGCCAAGATGAGCTCCGGAAGAAAAATAATGAATTTGAAAAGCAGTATCAAGAATTAGTTACTAATTACAATAGTAGTCCAGAAGAATATTTTGTAGTTGGAGCAGATGCGTATCTTAGCCTAAAACTTAATATAAGAACTCATGAAGAGTGTGTCGAGTACCTTAAAACACAAAATGGCGGGATGTCCTTATCACTTGCCATTTATGAGGAATTACGAAATACTAATCCAGATCAGGAAGACAATTGGACCGGATACGGGAAATGGCTGCATAATCAACTTTTAACCATTAATCACGTCAGTTCGAGGCGGTAAGTAAGTTCAGCAATTAACCTGAATTCATTTCAAGAAAATAATTTAATTGTGAGGTTAAAGTAATGACCATTGAGTATCGGACCCCCATGCTGCTTCAACAAATATTGCTTTGGGAGAAAGAGTTTTCCCGAGAAGTAGAGTATTTAGATACTCCTATGGGGCTTTTCCTAGGAATTGATTTTAATGAGAAGGCAGGGTATTTCTGTACGCCTGTGGATTCTTTTCCGTTTGCACGTACTGGAGTAGATGGTATACACTACGCCTTGTTAACTAATTTTGGGCTTGTCAAAGACTTGGATGAAGCACCAGTGATACAGGTCTCACCAATGGATTCAGATCGCATACAGCTTGTTGCTCGAAATCTGCACGACTTTTTTTCGATACACTTATTTGACGAACTGGCATTGCTTAACGATTATCCGAGTGAAGAAGCGTATCTTGAGAGTGTTCGCAAGGAAGAGGCTAAAGATCTGAATTCAAAATGGTTTGATCATCATCGATGGAAACGAGAGAAAGAGAAGGTCTTGAACGAAGTTCAAGAAAGATTTAACCTGAAACCAATTCCGTGCCCTGTCCAATACCTGCAAGAGATTCGGTTTGAACGGAGTCAACAGATAACAACTTTAACGGAAGATTCTCTGGGCATATTGACTCCGCCTTTAGGAGCAAAGGAGAAAGAAGCATTTTTTGCTTCAATTCGGAACTTGCAGCATACATTCTCTTCTGACAGGATAATAATTGAACGTCATGCGAATGAACTTCTTAAAATGGGAAGGACTCATGAGGCAGAGTCGTTACTCGCTCGATTGCTAAGCTAACGGAGAACGTTTGTTTCGATAAGAAAATCACACAGGGATGCCGATAATTTGGCAGCCTTTTTTTCTTGGTTATAACTACCTCTTAAGTTTTCTTGATTCCTTAGATAAAATACAAAATGTACTATATAAATAGTGAGCATGCTCAGAGGATGAAACATGGAAAACTTGACCGCTAATCTTTCATTGGAGTACATTGAAGACCCATTTGAACATTCCCCAAGAACTATTACTATCTATTGTGATGAGAATATCATTGTAGACAAAAAGGATTTATCAGAAAAAATGGATTTTTGTTTAACTGCTTCAACGATTAAAATTGTTATTGAGAGCATAAAAAATAAAAGCTCATTGTACAAATTCTATTTTTATCTTTTAGTAATTTTTGAAGGTATATTTAACAGTTTTGGTCTCTAGAGCATAACTAATGCAAGGATTAAATATGTGCTAAATTTAAAAATTACAGGCAAAGATGCGTACCTATCTGCTCAGTTTGATGCTTATCAGAAGATCCATTCTCAATTTTGAAGTCGAATTACGTTGAAGTAGTCAGCTGTGAAAAAAATAAAACAAGAGATAAGGTATGTCAAAGTTCCAACAATTTTTTATTACACTCTAACGGGAAATGTTAGTTCAATGACAACGGCGGCAGTCTAGACTTTTTTATAAAGTCTTGGACTGCCGCTGTTTTTATTAATGGTCAGTCACCAACAAAATTTAACGTTCGTGGATTGACACTTATTCGATATGAGAGAAATGCTTGATAAATCTACGGTTCTATCAAAGGTTACAGACCGACTCTCAAGTCGCCCCGCATCTTGACGAATATTTGCTCAGGCACTTTTTTTACCGAGCTGCCAGTACGCGGCACTAATTATTCCCCTATTACGGGTGCTATACCAGCAGCAATGACCACTAAAACTTCCCGCGCCATGTCTTCTGCCGATAAATATTCCGGATGTCTGCTCCACTCCAGGGCTGATCCAAATATGCCCCAGCTAGCAATCCGGGCGGCAGTCTCCACCGTCTCTCGTGAAACGGATGATTCTGATTGTTCACTTAACCAGGTAAATAATAGGTTATACAGTTCCTTTTGCATCGCGACTTCAAATAACGGTTCATACTGACGATCAGCTAAAGTCATATACGGACGAGTACAGAAAAGAAAATCGAAAACGATTAAAATAAGCGTTCGCAGGCTACCTACATCGGATAAAGCAGCATTAGGCAGCTCTTCCTTCAGCTTCTCTAGAAATTTTTCCCGCATCCAGCTCTCAAGAAATGCGAATTTGTCTTCAAAATGCGCATAGAACGTGGAGCGATTTACGGTCGCGTAAGCCGTAATATCTTGTACAGTAATAGAAGAGACATTCCTCTTCTTCTCAAGCAATTCCATAAAAGCGTCCATCAATAGTTGACGCGTCCGTCTCACACGGGGATCGTTTGTGTTAGTCAGCATGTTATGCTCCACCCTCTCAGTCAGGATATATTGGTTATCATGCGTTTAGAAAAGCTAAAGGACAATTAAGTAAGTGTGTTGGATAACCCACAAAAACGGTTTTTTACTGGTTGTATAACCCAAACCGTATAGATAAGATTAGCACAGACAGTGTTGTTTTTACTACACTGTTGGGTCAATCGTTGGTTCAAAGTAAAGGCCTCAATCCCAACATTTGACCGTTAGTTTAGCACATAAACCAAGGGAGGACGATGGAGATGGAAAACAATACTGGAAGTAAATACGCAGGCAAGAATGTAGTGATCACGGGAGGCAGCAGCGGGATCGGGCTCGTGACAGCGAAGTTGCTGGCGGATGAAGGAGCGCGCGTTATGATCACCGGGCGTACCCAGGCTAAGCTTGATACAGCCCGTGAAAATATTGGCAGCAATACGGTCGCAGTGCTGAGCGACGCCGCATCGTTAACGGATATCGACGAGTTGGCCGACCGGGTAAAGGCTGAGTTTGGAACGATCGATGCCCTGTTCATAAACGCCGGCATCACGCGCTTTATCCCCTTCGAGTCGATGACCGAGGAAGTGTATGACGAGTTGCTTACAATCAACACCAAAGGTCCGTACTTCACCGTGCAGAGACTGACCCCTTTGCTAAACGCAGGAAGCAGCGTGGTGTTCACCACCTCGATTGCGAATACAGTGGGGATCCCGATGCTCAATGCGTATGCGGCCAGTAAAGCAGCGCTGCGCTCCATGACGCGCAGTTTGGCCCGTGAGTTGTTGCCGAAGAAGATTCGCGTCAACGCGGTCAGCCCCGGCCCCATAGACACCGGTATCATGGACAGATCAATGCCAGCCGAAGCTGCAGCACAGACCAAAGCGCAGATGAGTCAGCAGATCCCCATGCTGCGTTTCGGTGACCCCCTCGAGGTTGCCAAAGCAGCCGCATTCCTTGCGTTTGACGCGACTTACACAACCGGAGCTGAAATCCCAGTGGACGGAGGCGGCTCTCAGATCTAAGTTCGTGTCCAAGCTCGAAGTTGACCACCAGTTTTTGGATTGAACAGAGGAAGGAAGAAACCACATGACAACACTATGGACAGAAGATCATATGCCAGATCAGACCGGACGAGTGGCCATTGTAACCGGATCAAACAGCGGCATTGGTTGGGAAGCGGCACGGGTGTTAGCCACCAAAGGGGCAACTGTCATTATGGCCTGCCGCAGTATCGCTAACGCTAAAACTGCCGCTGATCAGATTAAAGCACTTAAGCCGTCGGGCAAGGTCGTAGTTATGAAGCTCGATTTGGGTGATCTGGAGTCCGTTCACGCTTTTGCGACGGCCTTTCGCCAGGACTACCATCGGCTAGATCTCCTGATCAACAACGCCGGCGTGGCGAAGCCGCCTTACAGGAAGACAGTGCAGGGCTTCGAGCAGCAATTTGGGATCAATCACCTGGGGCACTTTGCGCTGACCGGTTTGATGCTGGATAGGCTCGACGCGACGCCGGGCGCACGCATTGTGACCGTAAGCAGTTTGTCGCATCGGTCGGGAGTTATTCGCTTTGATGATCTGAACTGGGAGCGGAATTACCATCCAGCGCGCGCCTATGCTCAGAGCAAGCTGGCGAATCTGCTGTTCACCTATGAGTTGCAGCGCCGGCTTGTTTTAGCGGGCCAATCAACGCTAGCGGTAGCTGCGCATCCGGGCTGGTCAGCGACCAATGCGCTGCGGCATTCCAACATGATGCGACGCCTGAATCCGATTTTCGCGCAGACCCCGAAAATGGGTGTTTTGCCGACCCTGTATGCAGCCACTGCGCCAGACGTCCGAGGTGGAGATTACATTGGGCCAACGATTCTCGAATTGCGCGGTTACCCCAAGAAGGTCGTTTCGAGTGCGAGCTCGCATGACGAAGCAGTTGCGCGGCGGTTGTGGACGGTTTCCGAGGAACTGACTCAAGTGAAGTATGGGCTTCTCTGATCCCGGAGATAGGAGGGGGATGTTTCCCGAAACAAGCAACTTCTCGATAGTGGACCTTTCTACTTTAAATGGGACAACTACAAGTCAGAAATAGAGAATGCTTATGAAATTGGTAGATTCAAGTAACGGGAAACTATAGCTCAATTATTACAAAAAGGCAGCGGGTCTAATTGACCGGCTGCCTTCGTTGCGATAGGGCATGAATTATCGATAGACTAATTAAAAGCTTGATAGTAATGTTCAAAAAAACAAAGTATTAAGAGGAGAATTGAATGAAAAAATTTGCGAGTCTTACATTCGCTTTGGCAATTTTATCACTAACGGGAGGCGATAGTTGCATAGCATACGAATAAAGCTGTCGGTATGTAATCGGCAGCTTTATTGCGTTACCGGGCAGTTTTTGCTTAACCGCAACGAAGAAAATCAACCATTAATTACCAAAAGCTTGAAAGTAACAATTGTCATAAATAGAACGTCATATGAAGTATCTACGAAATAAGGGGAATATGAAATGAAATTTCAAGCGGTAATCTTCATCTTTGCTATTGTTTTAGTGTTATCTGGTTGCTCAAATGGGGGGAAAGCCGTAAGCAAGTTGACATTGGATGACGTCATAACAGCAATTCGAACCGAAGGTCCTTCGGTGGTTCCTTTATCACGTGATGGTAAGTCCTACGCTCTTAACAATGTGAAGCCATCTTTTTTCACCATAGCAAATGCAAATGAAGATGTAGGCAAACCTGAAGAAATTAAAGTTTATATTTTTGAATCTGAGACGGCTATGAATGGAGCAACAGAGAACTTTGTCTTCGCAGAAGAAACTACTCCTCGTGAAACTTGCAAGCAAAAAAATGCGTTTGTTGTTTAATACGCCTACGGCGGCAAGATTGAAAAGTTTGGCGATACAATTGATTCCGCAATGAAAAAGTTGTAAGGTCTTAAATGATTGAGCTATGGGAAACGTTTGTTGAAGAAAAACTCAGCCGCTCATAATGATCGGCTGAGTTTTCTTATGTTAACTGGTGAGGCGGCTAAAGTAGGGTCCAATCCAGTCTTTTTCATGCGTCACAACATATGTCCAACTAAAATCCACCGATACGATATAAACATCTGATTGGTCATGTAAATCCTGAATGGTCAACTTGTCTGCGTTTTCAAGTCGTAAAGCATAGTTCGAATGTTGATAAAATAGAAAACAAGAACCTTTAGGCTGTTTAATGAATGCTTGTATTGCCGCACTCTTTTCGAGATGTTCTTTCCTGTTATAACTGAATAAATGCCATAGATAGCCACCTTCGTCATTAAGAAAGATATCCTCTTTATCTTTTTCACTAAGGTGTGAAGCGAAATGTGTTTCCCATTGTGAGCGTAGATAGCCACCCCAAATTGGAATCTCCAACACGCTCATTTTTTTCTTGAGACGTTCAGACATCACCATTATTAATCCCCCAGAAATTAATCCTAAATGGAATTATAACATGAACGGTAATGATGCCTAGGAGTTTCAACTATCGAGGAACGATAGTTCAAAAAAAGAAAGCTACCTACCTGCAATAACCGACGATATCGATGTAAATAAGTAGATTCTAATCCGTCTTAGTTTATTCTAATTGGCATAACGCGCCCGAATTGTCTACCATAGGTACATAACCTTTTTTTCTGCTCCTCTAAGGCTGCCGGGTAACCGCTCTTGAGGAGCTTTTAACGTGTCGGACGACTTAGTATCAAAGTTAGATGGTAAAAAGCCACCAAGGTGTCAAGATTTTTCACGTAATAGGAGGAAGAATCGCAGATGAGCCATCCTTACCGACCCTTGCATGCCCCGCAATTGCAGCCGCAGTTGCATTTCCACTCCCACAACTTCCGGGAGTTTGCGCCGAGCCGTCGCCTGGCGTCGCATGTAGCTGCTTATTGGACGGTGGATTTCCTGCCAGTACCGGGAAATCCGGGGCATCGAGTCATCCCCGATGGCTGTGTCGATATTATAGTGGACCTATACGCTTCATCAAGCAGGCAGGCCGCTTATGTCGTGGGGCTAACGACGCAGGTCGAAGTTTTGCAATTTGCAAAAGCACGCTCGGTATGGGGCATCCGGCTCTATTCGGAGTCGGCTCGCACGATTCTGAAGTCTCCCATATCGACATTAACGGCAAATCGTGTGTTTTTGGAGGATCTCTGGGGACAAGAGGCTCTCGATTGGGTCGAAAAGCTGCTGATTGCGCAATCGTTGCAAGAGAGGATCGAGATCGTCGAGCAGCAATTGAGCCAAATATTGGCTACGACCGAGGCGCCTGCTCCCACTTTGGTCTACCAGAGCATGCAGTATATATACGAGGTCAAAGGTAATCTTTCCGTAACGGATTTGGCGGATAAAGTGAACTTCAGCGAGAGGCATCTGCGAAGGGCTTTTGAACTCGAGCTTGGCCTCAGCCCGAAGGAGATGCTTGGCATCGTTCGCTTTCAAAGCGTGCTTGAGGAATTGTACAGCGGAGACTATTTCAGCTTGACGGATTTGGCGCTTCAACACGGGTACTACGATCAGTCGCACTTCGCTGGCGATTTTAAGCGATATTACGGACTTCCACTCAAACGGCTGACCAAGCAGGAGTGAGGAAGTCCGTTTTTTACTATTTTGCAATGAAGGACAATTACTATAATGGGAGTGAAAATTAAGTAAGGCAAGGGGAGCTGCAAAGCATGACGGTAAAGTTGAAACGAGTCGCGATTTATGTAGAAGAGATGAAGAGGGCGTTGGATTTTTATCGCGTACTGGGGCTGGCTATTCCGGACGGCGCCGACGAAGCGCATCACGTAGACGTGGAGCAAGAAGGAATTGTGTTTGCATTCGATATGGTGGAATCGGTAAAGCGTGTTTTTGAAGGCTGGGAAGATCCTGTCGGCTACCGGACCGAGCTCGCCTTTCAGTTCTCCAGCAACGAAGCGCTGGATGACGTGTACCGTCAGTTGACGACGCTTGGGTATGACGGCTTCCTCGAGCCGCGAGATACACCGTGGGGAGAGCGATATGCGATCATAAAGGACCCCGATAACAATTTAATCAGTCTCGTCGCTTAGCGATGAGAAGATATGCTTGTTTCTTATTGAGGAATAAAAAACGGGACACATTAGTTTACAACAAAAAACCGGCAGCAGATCAATGATCTGCTGCCTGTTTTTATTGAAGATCATTCCCGAACCTACAGAAACTTTCACCCTCCTTTCCGATCTCCTTATAAAGCCTGAATCTCACTTGAAGTCAAGGAAGGAAAAAGGAGGGGAAAAGAATGTAAATTAATTCTTGACCGTTCAGTCCGGAAATGTTATTATAAACTCATCAAGCGGAGGGAAGCTCAAACGATATAGAAGCAGACTTTCACGCGATACAGGTAGTGGGCTTTTTTTTACAACATTTTAGACTGAATGGTCAAAAAACGGAGGGATTAACCATGTTAAATCAAAATCAACAAAACATCGAAATGAAAGAATCGCAAGAAACTATTCGCGAGCAAGCGCAAGAAACGTTCCGCAATCATCTGAAGCACCTGTCCGGCGGCAATATTGAGGCTTGGGTCGACTTGTGGCAGGAGGACGGTGTATTGGAATTCCCGTACGGACCAGCAGGGTTCCCCGACAGAAAGCAAGGCAAGGCTGAGCTCTTTGAATATATGCAGAACTTTCCGAAGCATTTTGAGGTTGAATTCACCGATCTCGTCTTTCATCCGGCACAGGATCCGGAGCTGACGATTGCCGAATTCAAGTCTGCTGGCAAGCATCGAGAGACGGGGAACCCGTATAATCAAACGTATATCAGTGTCGTTCGAACCAAAGACGGCCTTATCGAAAGTTACCGCGATTTCTGGAATCCTTTGGTGGCAATTGAGTCCGTTGGCAGCGAAAGCGACGCCGTACGGTTTTCCGGATAATGCGTATGCCGTAATCTTGACTGAACGATCCATTAAAGGTAGTATAGGGACGAGATAAGGGGGAATCCCATGTGGCAAGAAACAAAGAGTTCGATATGAACGTGGTTTTGCGAAAGGCAATGGAAGTGTTCGGACATTACGGGTACGAAGGAACGTCACTTCCGATATTGCTCCAAGAGCTGGGCATTGCGCGACAGAGCTTATATGATACGTACGGCACGAAGAAGGATCTCTTCATTAAGGCCGTAAAGCACTATGTAAACGAAAAATCATCCGCCGTTGTCGTTTATTTGGAGAAGTCGGAATCCGTGAAGGAAGCGATCAACGCCATCTTCCGCGAGATCGTCTTTGTCCTTCAGGATGAGAACCGGCGTAATGAATGTTTCATTCTAAACAGCGCTATTGATCAGGTTCCTCACGAACCGGAGATTGCCGCCTTGTTCGAAGAAGATCGGATAAAACTTGAGCGTGCCTTCCATGACGCTTTGGTTCGGGGAAAACGGCGGCAGGAGCTGAGCACCGAACAGGACCTGCAAGCGTTGGCCAGATATCTATATCATGCACGATATGCACTGACCCAAGTGGCAAAACTAACAAGCAATCCAGAAGTGCTCGAAGACTTTGCAAAAGTATCCTTATCGACACTTGAGGCTTGACGGGAAGGTTTTGCTTTCCTTTCGCTGCCTTTATTAGACCATTCAGTCAATAATGCATTTTTAGACCAATCAGTCCGAAATAGGAGGATGAAAAAGATGAATAGCAGCCCTTTTAAGGGATTGGCGGCGCTTTTGGTGCTTGCCGTCTCCCAATTAATTATGGCACTTGATTATACGATTATTTTTGTGGCGATGCCCTCGCTAGGAATGGAACTTGGCTTCTCTGCAAACCATTTGCAATGGGTCGTTAGCGCGTATTCGCTAGCGTTCGGAGGATTCCTGCTCATCGGGGGAAGACTCTCGGACATGATGGGCAGAAGAAGAATGTTCATAATAGCTATGTCCTTGTTCGGGTTAGGTTCGCTGCTTGGCGGACTGGCCGAATCCCAATTGATGCTGATTATAGCCAGAGGCTTGCAAGGCCTGGGTGGAGCCCTCCTATCGCCGGCAACGCTATCGCTCATCATGTCTAACTTCGAAGAAGGCGCCGAACGGAATCGGGCAATGGGTATCTGGGCTGCAATGGGCGGTGTCGGTATGTCGCTTGGCTTGCTGCTTGGCGGCGTGCTCACCAGCTTTATCGGCTGGGAAGCGACGTTGTTCGTTAACGTTCCAATCGCTTTGCTCACCGTTTTGCTAGCTCCGGTTGTTCTCAAAGAGAGCAAAGCATCGAGCGGCAGCAAGCATTTCGATATTGCTGGGACCGTTTCGGTTACGGCCGGCATGCTTCTCATCGTGTATTACCTGATTCAATCTCCCGTCTCGGGTTGGCTTAGCGCAAGCACATTGCCATTCCTGCTAGTCGGTGCCGCGCTTCTCGCATCCTTTGTCGTGATCGAAAAACGTTCGAAAGGTCCGCTGCTTAACTTCCGCATGTTTCGTAACCGCAATTTGACTGGCGCGGCTCTTATTGCCTTTTTGTTCTCTGCTTCGTTCGGAACGCTTTATTACTTCCTGACGCTGTATACCCAGAATGTCCTGCATTATTCGGCCATCCAGTCCGGCTTTACTTTCCTTCCGCTGACGCTGAGCGCGTTTCTTGGAGCAAGGCTTATAACCCCCATGATAACCAAAGTCGGGATTTCCGGCACGATTGCATCGGGGATGGCGCTTGGAGGCATCGGCTTCCTGTTGCTGACCCAATTATCGGTTTCAGGCAATGCCTGGGGGGTTATTCCCGGAACAATCATCATTGGCCTTGGGCAAGCGCTTGTTTTCACGACGATGTTTATCGCCGGAAGCACCGGAGTCGATTCAAGTGAACAAGGAGTATCTTCCGCTGTCATCAATACTGGTCAGCAAATCGGCGGAGCGATTGGGCTTGCGGTAATCATGGCCATAATTTCGGCTGCCCTCGGCTCCGATACTGCAATGGAATCGATGAGTCCAGCTGCTCTTAATTCGTCCATTCATACAGCGTTTATGGTTGCAGCAGTGGTTACGCTGGTCGGTATACTCGTGGCGTTCGTCGCTTTAAAAAGAGCAAACAAAACTTCAACCGAGGATAGGAAAGTAGTCGCAGGCCATTAATAACGGAGGAAAACGGAACTGAAATAAAGAAAGATTTGAACATTGAATATAGCTGATGGAAGACTATCAATATATGGTACTATATAGAAAAAGTCGAAATGCTGGATTACCAATCCGATTCATTCAGGGAGGAAATAACATGCTATACGAGTTGCGAATCTATACGATTTACGAAGGCCGAATGGATGCCATTCAAGACAGATTTAAAGAGCATACATTTAGCATTTTTACAAGACTGGGAATGAAGGTCGTGAATTTCTGGATTGATGCAACAGGCCAAAATAAACTATATTATGTGATGGAATTTAAGGATATGGCGCAGCGTCAAAGGCTATGGGAGCAGTTTAAGAAAGACACTGAATGGATTCAAGTAAAACGCAACTCGGAAGAAAACGGAGGGCTCATAGTCGAAAAAATTGATGAATATTTTATGAATCAAGCTGAATTTTTCGGATTGGGAAATTGAACTAAAGGGAAATGTTAGTCAAGAACAATAAATGGCAACTGATCCGGCTCAGTTGCCATTTATGCTGAAGTAAAGGGCAGGATAACGCAATGACACAGTAGCTGGCTGTGAGATTACCATTTCACTTGCAGTTATGTTAGACTGATATTTCAAACTAGAAGTTCTCTTTCATTCTCAGAAAAGGATTACCGAGAATAATGTATTTTGAAATGCTGAAGGGAGAAGTAATTATGGGAAGAAAACCATCATATACGGAGTCAGAACTACTGGACATAACAAAAAAGTTAGTGCTGGAGCATGGATATGACGGGTTTCACCTCAAGTTGCTTTCACAGCATTTACCCGGTGCCAGGAGTACGATTTATCAGTATTATGCCAATAAAGAAGAAATTGTGGCTGCCTGCATGAAGCGTGTGATCTCGAGCGTCATCGAGAAGGCTTCAGCAATCGATGAGACCGATACAATGCAAGCCCTTCAGGAACTGCTTGACATTTATGTTGACGAATCCAAGCTTCATCAACTTTTAGGCGATGCTCATAAAATTAATACAACAAATTCGGCTGCGGCTAGTCGGGATCTAGATGTTGTTGAGCAAGGCCATACTACGCTAAAAATTCAACTTACGCGTCTCTTTCAAAGAGCGCAACAAGAGAAAAATCTCAGAGAAGACATTCCGCTCCCGGTACTGATCGGTGGTTTTTTCAACCTCATTAACACCCCAAATATGATAAACGTCCCTAATCCCCAATGGAGCAAGCTTTTGTTTCAAATGTGGATAGGAGGGGCACAAAGGTAGGTGGCTCTCTTTTTAATTTGACACAAGTGTCGGATATGTTGTTTAATAGGGGGGACGGAATCTGTGAAAGTGCTTGATCTATAACAAAAATGACACAAGTGTCATAAATGAAGAGCGAGGAGTGACAGAGCATGTTTTTAGCTTTAAAGGAACTCATGCACAGCAAGATGAAATTTTTGATGATTGTCATTATTTTTGTTTTAGTTGCTTGGTTAGTATTCATCCTATCGGGACTTGGTAATGGATTATCGTCGCTTGCAGCGTCCACTTTCCAAAACATGAAGGCCGATTATGTGGTCTTTGAACAAGGGTCGCAGTCGACCATGGGCAAGTCCTTGTTATCCGATGAATTGGTGGCGCAAGCGGAGAAATTGTCTAATGTAACAGCCGCATCCCCAATGGGAAGTACGATGGCCACCGCTTTGAAAGGAAATAGCACAAAGAACGAGGATAAAGTCGATATCGCAATGTTAGGGATACTTCCCGGCAGCTTCCTGGAGCCGACTGTAATTGAGGGTAAAGGATTATCTATAGCCAATCCAACAGGCGTCATTGTAAACAAGACGATGAAGGATGAAGGCTTTAAGCTTGGGGATACTTTTCAACTTGACGGCTCGACACAAGCTTTGACGATTATCGGATTCGTTGATAATCAGACGTACAACCACCTCTCAGCCGTATTTGTTCCGATGTCCGAATGGCGGAAGATTGCGTTCGCCGCGCCGGGCTCGGATAAGGGAATTGCTGGCCCGATTAATGCAATCATGTTGCAGGGCAAGCATATCGATCCTACTTATATTAGCAGCAAGCTCTCCAATACCGATACCGTCACGCGCGGAGCGGCTATTCACGGTATGCCGGGGTACAAGGAAGAAAACGGCTCGATTATGATGATGCTGGGCTTTTTGCTTGCGATATCGGCATTCGTGCTAGGAGTATTCTTCTATGTCATTACGATGCAGAAGACCAATCAATTCGGCGTAATGAAAGCCATCGGCGCAAGAAACGGTTTTTTAAGCACTGCCATTGTCTCACAGGTCGTTGTACTATCATTGACGAGTATCGTTATTGGCGTTCTGCTTACTTACGGGACTGCCGCAATCATGCCGAAGGGAATGCCGTTCAAGTTGGAGACGAACCTCGTTATCGAGTACTCTGTCATTCTTCTTGTCATAGCCGTTCTTAGTTCACTGGTCTCGGTTCGTAAAATAACGAAAATTGATCCACTGAAGGCGCTTGGGAGGGCAGAATAATGACAACAGGACTCCATATCAGCAACGTTACGAAGTTTTATGCCGAGGGAAGGAACCGGATATCCGCGCTTGAAAAGGTCTCTATTTCGGTGGAGCCTGGGGAGCTTGTTGCTGTCATCGGGCCTTCCGGGTCAGGCAAGAGTACGTTTCTTTCCATTGCGGGTGCATTGCTTAAAGCTTCAGAAGGAGAAGTCAACTTGAATGGGCATCTTCTCTCTAAGCTTTCCGAGAAAGAACTTTCGAATGTACGATTGAAAGAAATCGGCTTTATTATGCAATCATCCAATCTGGTCCCCTATTTGAACGTCCTTGACCAGTTGCTTTTAGTGAAGAAAATGTCGGGAAAGGTGAGATCCGAGGATCGGATGTTTGCCGTTAAGTTGCTCGAGGAGATAGGGCTCGGATCCAAGTTGAAGAGCTACCCAGAGGAACTTTCAGGCGGTGAAAAGCAGCGTACGGCCATCGCGCGTGCTTTAATAAACAATCCCAACGTTATTTTGGCGGATGAGCCTACGGCCAGTCTGGACACCAAGCGTGCCCATGAGGTAGTCAGTCTGATTGCAAATGAGGTAAAGTCGCGTCGTAAAGCAGCGATTATGGTCACGCATGATGAACGCATGCTTGAATATTGCGATAAAGTGTATCGGATGGAAGATGGCAGATTGTCGCTAGCGGGAACCAATGTTTCCGGTTGGCTCAAAGAGAATCTTTAAACAATAATTGAAATCACAGCGGTCGCATGTCTATCAACCATTCAGCGGTCGATTGCTGATGTATTAGGAGGATAAAGCCGCGAAAATTCGCGGCTTTTTATTGTTGGATAAGCAACTCATGCTTCAACGGAAATCGCAGAGCGAAATGGAAAGTTATAATTTAGCGTGTTTAGGGGATTATATCCATGTCGTTCCCAATTCACGGTATGACCGGATGCTAGCAAGGAGGATTGACCAATACAGTTATGAAGATAAACACTTTAAACCGTGTGTTGTCTGTTATATGTTTGGCAGTGCTACTCTTGCTGACCGGCTGCTGGGATCGCCGTGAAATAAATGACGTTGCGTTTGTCTTAGCAGGTGGAGCTGATAAAGAAGGAGATCTTATTCGTATCAGCGTCCTTATTCCGCTTACGGGGAATATGGGTAACACGGGCGGCGGGGGTGGATCCGGTGGACAGAAACCTTTCACCATTAAGACAGAGACAGGCAAGACCGTTAGCGATGCCGTTTCAAAGCTTCAATTTCGTCTCCCGCGGCATCTGTTCTTCGGTCATCGACGTGTAATCATCGTTGGAGAGGAACTGGCAAGAACGGAAGGAATCGAAACCGTTATCGATGCTATAACTCGTACCCCAGAAAAGAGATTGTCCACTTTTATAGCCGTTTCTGAAGGGAAAGCGATTGATTTGCTTAACGCGAATACGCGTATTGAGCGTTTCTCTGCAGAATCGATTAGAGAGCAATTACAATCAGAAACGACTGCTCGCATCAATCTAAAGGAAGCGGTCTGTAAATTAATTACCGTAGGCGAAGATGTCTTTCTCCCGTATGTGCAGAAGGTAAAAACAAACATAAAGGGCCAGGAATCTGAAGATATTCGAAGCGAAGGTTTTGTCCTTTTCCATGATGGGAAAATGACTGGGAAACTAGAAGGGGCATCGGCTATAGGTTTCCGGCTTCTAAATCAGTCGGTTCGAGATTATGATGAGACCCTTCATTTAGACGGGAATTATCTAACAGTAACGATTAATCATGCGATTATAAGCATTAAGCCCATTGTGAAGAATGGCGAATTGTCCTATCGTATTCACTCCAAGGTGAAGGCGAGTATTAGCGAAGATAAAAATCAGGAAAGAAATTATGATTATTCGGAGCAACGAAAACGAATAGAGCAAAGCATCGCACAAAATATTGTCCATCATATTAATCTTGCTCTAAAAGAGATGCAGCAAAATAATAGCGATGCCATCGGCTTTGGATTAAAAGCGTATCTTGCTTACCCGCAAATATGGACCAAAACATATCGAAAAGATTGGGACGAAATATTTCCAAAAATAAAATTTGAAGTAGCGGCGGAAGCGAACTTATTCCGACTAGGCATGAGCAGCGAGAACCTAGGGAGAAAAGATCATTAGAATACGTACGGCATTAGAGGTATCACTGCGAGCAGCAGCCACAAATGTGGCTGCTTTTTTTGTGGACAAAAAAATCTTCAGGATTTCTTTAGAAAGAACCTACGCAGGAACTAAGTTTTTTTCTCTAGACTGATTTCAGCATCTAAATTCCAATGAGGTGATTACATGTTAAGGAATAATTCACTACTTTTTTTCAAAAAATTCATTCATAATCCTAAATATGTGGGGAGTATTACTCCCAGTTCGCGTTATTTGGCCAATCGTATGGTTGCAGCAGCCAAATGGGAGGAAGCAGAGAATATTGTGGAAGTTGGGTCTGGCACTGGCGCAATAACACATGCGATTGCAAAACGCGTCATGCATAAAAGCAAGGTGATTTTATTTGAAAAAGATGAAGAAATGGCCCAAAGGCTTCAACAGGATTTTCCGCAGTTTATGAGGGAAGGTAACGCTTTAAGATTAGTTGACCAGCTCAAAAAGCATAAAATCCATGAAGTGGATTACATTTTTAGCGGATTGCCATTTTATAATTTTTCCCCCGCCATGCGTCTCCAATTGATTTTACAATGCAAAGAAGCGTTAAAACCGGGTGGTAAACTAATTGCTTTTCAGTATTCCTTGCAAATGAAAAACCTGCTTTCGGAGCATTTTGAAATTGAAACCATTTCTTTGGTTCCCTTTAATATTCCGCCAGCTTTTGTTTATGTTTGTAGGAAACCAGTGAAGTTCGAAGGAGAGAAGTCATATGGGCGTCATATTAGTCGTAGATGATGATACCGAAATCAGAGACGTTATTCACGTTTACTTGCGAAATGAAGGACACTCGGTTCTCGAAGCCGGCGACGGATTAGAAGCAATCGAAAGGCTTTCTCGGCAGAAAGTGGATCTTGTTATTTTGGATGTCATGATGCCAAGAATGGACGGTATAAAAGCATGCATGCACATTCGGGAACAATATTCCGTCCCCATCATCATGCTCTCCGCGAAGGAAGGAGATATGGATAAGATCATGGGACTATCGACAGGCGCCGACGATTACGTAACCAAACCGTTTAATCCTATGGAGCTGATTGCCCGCGTGAAAGCGCAGTTAAGGCGACAGAACATGCTTGCATCGAAAGAAGCTGCGCATGACCAGATAACCATCGATGAACTCGTGATCGACATTGCCAAGCACTTTGTATCGATTCGGGGGCAAGTAGTCATGCTGACACCGCTTGAATTCGCGATTGTAAGCCTGCTCGCGTCTAACCCGGGACAAGTCTTTAGTGCGGATACCATCTATGAATCGGTGTGGAAGGAGCGGGTTGGATTCTCGGATAACACGGTTATGGTACACATTCGAAATCTGCGGGAGAAGCTCGAAATTAATCCAAGAAAGCCAGAGTATATCAAAACGGTATGGGGTGTTGGCTATAAAATGGATAAATAAGCGATTCAAAATAAAACGCAGCGTAAGATATTCTTTTCTGGGGGCTACGGTTTTTACCCTTCTATTGTCCTACCTTCTTAGTCTGTATATTATTGGCCTTGTCGGACAACTGCTCGATTCGATTACGTCCAAAGGAAAGCTTGAGTATATTCCGATATTAATCTTCGCATCGCTGGCTGTTTTCATCGTGATTTTTCTTTTAACTTTTTATCTGTTAACGAAGCGTATGATTAATTATTTTTCCGTGCTTTCGGAGGGACTCGGATTTATTTCTCGAGGTAATTTTGAATATAGGGTTCCTGTTCGACGGGAAGACGAGTTAGGCATGCTGGCTAGAAATATGAACATGATGGCGGAACAACTTTCCTCGCAAAAAAGGAAGGAAAAAGAGGCCGAGGAATCTAAAATGAATCTTATCACGGGTGTGTCTCATGATCTTCGCACTCCGCTCACGAGTATGATTGGCTATTTAGATCTGCTTCGCAAAAGATCCTATATAGACGAGAATGAATACAACCGTTTTATAAACAATGCTTTTAGCAAAGCCCAACAACTAAAAAAGCTGATTGACGATTTATTTATCTATACCCGTCTAACTTCTGGAGACATGATTTTGACCAAGCAACAAGCAGATATGCGGGAGCTGGTGGAGCAGGTGTTGTTTGAGTTTATCCCCATTGCCGAAGAAAATCATGTGGTCGTAAGGCAACATATAAGTATACAGGAGGCAGCCGTCCATATTGACCCCGAACAGGTCGCAAGAATCTTGGATAATTTGCTGATGAATGCTCTGAAATATTCAAAGCCACCCAAAGTTATTGATGTACGGCTAACGTCTAACGAAGCATTCGTATATTTAACAGTAGCGAACGAGGGAGAACAAATCACGAAAGAGCAAGAAATTAAACTCTTTGATCGTTTTTATAAGCCGGAGAATATGGACCCCAATACTCATATCCAAGTAGGTGCTGGTCTAGGTCTTGCCATTGCGAGGCAACTTGCAGAGCATCAGGATGGTTGCCTTACACTCGAGTATGAGAATGGTCAATATGCGTTCACATTGGAACTCCCCCTTGCCTAGGGATGATAAATGAACAACAGCCGATTATATGAAATCGGCTGTTGTTCATTTGCGAGTTATAATCAGCGCCAAAAAGTAATTTGCTCGCTGTCCAAACGTACAGATTCATGTCCCTCTTGCGAGGCTTTGCCGATCGAGAGGATCATAACCGGTACATAACGTTCATCGTCCAGATCGAATGCGCGGACAATCGTATCGCGTTCAAAGCCCGCCATAGGATTGGTATCATAACCATGCGCGCGGGCAACCAGCATCAGTTGCATGGCAAATAAACTTGCATCGATTTTGGCGACCTCGATTTTAATTTCTCTAGGGAGCAGGGGGAACATGTCCATAATTTGCGTGACTTGCTTATCGCGCAAATCCTTCGGCATTTTCCCTTGTTCTACAGCTGAATCATAAATTTCCTCTACGTAAAGTTCGCTTTGAGTGTCGCCCAAAATAATAAGCATAGCGGCTGATGTATCATTTTGCCCCGTATTGAATTGCACGAGTGGCCGAAGCTTGTTTTTTCCTTCAGGGGTATGAACGACGATAACGCGCCATGGCTGCATATTCGCGGAAGAAGGCGCCAGGCTCGCTTCCTTGATGATATCCAACATTTCTTCCTTTGAGATCTTAATGTTCTCATCATAATGGCGTACTGACCGCCGGCCAGTGACGATGTTGTTAAAATCGTTGTTCGGTATTGGTTTCGGCATGAGATCTCTCCTTTTGATAGCCAGTTTATTTGACTTTCGTTATGTCACTGGTTAACATGTGCTTATTGTGAACTATGAACCTTGGTTCATAGCAAGTATGAATTTATTTTAGGGTTCAGAGGGGAATAGGTAATGAAAGCGAGTGAAGTATCCAAGCTGACGGGGCTGCCGATATCCACCTTGCGCTTCTATGAACGCAAGCAGGTGATTCCGGTGCAATTTGTATCGAGGGATGAAAATAATTATCGCGTCTACGCTAAAGAAGTGGTGGGCTTTCTCGAAGATGTAAGAACGCTGCTCTCCGTAGGCTTTACCATTCAGGAATTAATCCTGCTCATCAATGAAAGCGAAAATTCTTATTCGGAGAAGAAAGCGTTGGTACTGGAGAAAATTCAACATATTCAGGAGCAAAAAGCAAAGTTGGAATCATCAAAAATATTTTTAATGGACGTGTTGAAGGGCAAAGCGAGTTTTCAGACCCATTGCCAATCTTAAAAAGCACGCATAATAAAGGCAAGCGGTCGTCAGGATCGCTTGCCTGTTCGGGTCATCCTATTTTAATTGATAGCTAAATTCGTTTGCTACGCACTTACCCCTTGACTCCATTTGAAGAAGCCGTATCCCAACCCCTCATAGAACTCTAAAAAACCATTTCCCGCTTGTATAGGTTCAAGTATTACCTTAATCGTTTTAGTGGTGTCACGCAAATGAATGAGCTTACCCACCCATTCTCCATTTAACATTTCTTCTTTCACCTGTTGCATCGTTTGACTTACGTACATGCAGTTCCACCTTCCCTGTGTCTCTTATTAGTGGCGGCAACTTTCAAATACACGCTACCTTGACTATCATTTCGGTATTCATAGTTTTTGCCGCTACTCGATTATATAGAAGGTTGCGGATAAATAATGTCACTTTCCGTTGTCGCATATTAGGTAGTTTTATCGACGTTTTTTGAAGAAGTTGGCGATATTGACATCCTCGGTACTTCGTGTTACTTTATAGTGGTAGTAAGTACTGCTGAATACCGGTGATGCAGAATAGCAAGGAGTGATTGTGCTGGAAAATCTAACTGAAATGCTTAAAGGCGTGCTTGAGGGGGCTGTCCTTGAAATTATAAGCCGCAAAGAAACTTACGGCTATGAAATCACGCGGCGGCTGAACGCCCTTGGCTTTACGGATGTTGTGGAGGGGACGGTGTACACCATCCTGATTCGGCTTGAAAAAAACAAGCTGGTGGAGATCACGAAGAAACCCTCCGACATGGGACCGCCGCGGAAATTTTTCTCGATCAATGACGCGGGGCGCCAGGAATTGCGGAGGTTCTGGGATAAGTGGGAGTTCATATCATTAAAAATGAACGAGTTAAAGGAGGAGAAGCCATGAATTTCTGGGAAAAAATCACGGGCAGCGACATGACCAAAGAATTCAAAGCTTTTGAATCGCGCGCCAAAAAGCTGCCGGCTGATTATCAAGCGGCATGGAAGGAAGTTTTATCCATTCTATTCCAGTATTCCGATTTTACCGGTCGTAACCTCATGCCGATTCTTGATGGCGTTCTGGGGCTGCTTGAGGAAACGGCTGCGGACGGTCAGAGCGTCCGAGAGGTTCTGGGTGACGATATCAAAGGCTTCTGTTCGGCGCTAGCCGGCGAAGAAGGGGCAAAGTCTTTCCGCGACAAATGGCGTGAGCAGCTGAACAATAGCATCGCCAAAAAACTAGGCAAATAGGAGGGTAAAATGAGCATACGGGATATTATCGAAGGCAAAAAAGAGTGGCGTGCGCACGTGGCGCGCATCAAAGCCCTCCCGCGTGATTATCAGATCGTATATAAAGAGATCCAAAAGTATCTCTTTAAGGTCGGCCCTGTCGAGCTCACCGACTGGATGGGGGTGCTGTCGGGGATTATCGATCTTTTCGAAGAGGGGGCAGCCTTGGGGAAAGGCGTGCTCGAAGTGACGGGTAGCGACGTTGCCGCTTTCTGCGACGATCTGATCAAAAATTTAAAAACCTAAGCGGATAGCATTCAGTAGATGAAAAGAAGCCGATCAGCATGCGCTGTACCGGCTTTTTTCTTGATGATCGCGGATTAATCACGAAAAGCTCGATCCCCTTAGGACGGAGCTTTTCGTTTCATTTGGCGGCAAAGTGAGCCCGAAGGGCGACTTATGAACTTGGCTAGGCAGCAGCGGCTTATAGGTACTGCAGAAACCAACCGCATGGGTGACGCTGCCGATACATACCCAACCGGTCGCCATAACGAGGTCCCCCTGCCGGCGGAAGTGGATAATATTGCTATGCATGCAGAAATAAGTATCGGTATTGACTAACAATCGTTTAACCACCTTGTTCAATATATTTACAGAACTATACCATAATTAGTCTATGTTGGGAGGCGGCTAGATTTAGGGATGAGGTAGAGATAATTAAGATTGTTTGAAGCGTTAATAACAGCTGAGCGACGGAGCCTCATTGATTATGCTATGAGAATGCGCTCATGTTAAGATAGAAGTAAAAACTTTTTCGGAACGGAAGCAAATGGAGGAACCTATGGCAAATACGCATGTCTATTCGAAAAAAGAAGAAGCAGCTAACGCAATCACCCATGGCATTGGTGCCGGATTGAGTATTGCCGCATTGGTGCTGCTCATTGTCAGGGCGAGTTACATTGGTGAAACATGGCATATCGTATCGTTTGTCCTGTTTGGATTTTTTATGTTTATTTTATATATGTCATCAACCCTTTTGCATAGCTTTCCGGAAGGAAAAGTAAAGGATTTGTTTGAAATTTTCGATCATGGATCGATTTATTTGTTTATTGCCGGCACATACACACCGTACCTGCTCGTTACGATACGAAGTCCGCTGGGTTGGAGCTTATTTGGCGTTGTTTGGGGGCTTGCGATCGGCGGCGTGGTGTTTAAATGCTTCTTCGTAAAGCGATTTCTATTCCTATCTACGCTTGGTTACGTCATTATGGGGTGGATGATCGTCTTTGCATGGGGAGCTTTAGTTGATCATTTAGCCTATGGCGGTCTTGTATTTCTGGTCATCGGCGGCGTGTGTTATACGGTAGGCAGCGTCTTTTACGTATGGAGAGGATTCCTTTACCATCATGCGGTATGGCATCTCTTTGTTATCGCCGGATCGATTTGCCATTTCTTTTCGATTTTCATATATGTCTGAGAAACATATGAATTCATGAAAGCCGCGAAAATCGCGGCTTTTTTGTGTTGTTAATATTCGTTCTATTGGACTTTTCTAAAATACGGACTTAAAAAGATTCCTACGCAACGAAACCCTATATTGGCTGCCAAGAACCAAAACATGCATGTTTGCAACCTGAGGAGGTATATTTTGAAGAAGAAAATTTCCTATATATTAATCGGTGCTTTAAGCACAATTATGCTTTCTTACGGCGTTGTTGCCTACGCAGACTACGATTCTTCCGCAATCAAAGAGGACAATCGGGCAGCAAGCGATTCATACGTTGTCCCGTCAAAGACGGCTGCGGCTGAAGTTAAGCTTGCATCAGCTCAACCGACCGCCAGCGAAGCTCCAATTCAGCTTGATCAGCTGAAAGCATTGGAGTTGAAAATCGATGGCAATAACGTGAAAGTTAAGATCGAGCTTGAAAAGGAAGAAGCAAAGACCGAGTCCAAGGTAGAAATTAAAATCGGCGAGGATCAGAAAAAATATTTGACGGGAAATGAAGCGACTCAATTCATCGAGCAGCTGCTCGCGGCACTCAAGCTGCAAGCAAACATGGACAAGCAGCAAGTCATGGATGCGTTGTTCACTCATTTTGCCGTCGAGCCTGCTAAAGTCGAAATGAACATCGATATGAAATGGAAGGATCGTTCGGAAGAACTTAAATTCAAGGACGAGAAAGACGACGCTGACGTTGACGCTGGCGATGAAGCTGACAAGGACGAGGCGAAAGCTCAGACGGTAAAATCAACGGTGCAAGATAATCAGAAGGCACAGCTTGCAGCTAAGGAGCAATCCGCGAAGCAAGAGCAGAAAAAGACTTTGATTGCACAGAAAAAAGCGCTTCAGCAAGCTTGGCAGAAGGCTCATAAAGAGCAGCAAGAAAAGAAGAAACAGCAAAAGCAATTGAATCGCAGCGACCGGGACCACGACCAAAATAAAGGTCAAAAAGATGACGAAGACGATGATGATCAAGGCGAGGACCACGGCCATGAAGGCAATCATGGTAAACACCAAGAGCATGAAGAGCATGACCACGAGGATTAATACGAAACTCAAAAAAGAGCCGGAGTAACGATGTCCGGCTCTTTTTTGAAGCAAAAATGATCAATTTTCCGAGCGATTAGCGTCCGCCGCAAATTCCCTTCGGCACCTCCGCATACTTATTCGTATAAAATTCCTTGTTAGAAGTGATTTGTTGCAACGCCATTATTAGTCGATCGACCTCATCAGATGTATTATAAAAGCTTAAACTAATTCGGACTAAGCCTGGAGAGGGAATGCCGGGATCTTTCCGTATTTCATCCAGCCTCTCATCGCTTAGCAGAAGGAGCTTCTGCACATAGGGATACGCACAGAAAAAGCCGCTCCGGACGGAAATGCCCGCTTCTTTCGCTAAGAATTGCGCAATGTCCTGATGATGCAGCCCCTCAATGGTAAACGAAAGAACGCTCACTTGCGGCAGATTGTGGTTCGAAGCACTAAATAAGCTTAAACCGTTAATAGCATGCAGCCTATTAATAGCGTAATTCATGAGCTGCTTCTCATTTTCCTTGATCGTTTCCATATTAATCTGCTGAAGGGTACGGATGGCTGCTTGCAAGGCCACAATACCCATCACATTAGGAGTCCCGCCTTCAAACCTTTCGGGGGCTTCATTCCACTGAACAAAAGATTTCAAAGCGATTTGAGCGGTTCCTCCTCCTTTAAGCAACGGCTCCGCATCTTGAAATTCATCTTTTCCTCCAATCAGCACAGCCGTTCCGAATGGGGCATACAATTTATGTCCCGTAAAAGAGAGGAAATCGATATTTTCAGCCAAGTTGGGACGCATCATTTCGATGGATTCATGGGGAATGAGCTGGGCAGCATCGACGTGTAGTTTTCCTCCGTATCGGTGTGTCAGTTCGGCTGCCTCGTAAATCGGGTTTACGCAGCCTGTCACGTTCGATGCCCCCGTTATGGAGACAAGCCCGATTTGTCCCCGCAATTTTATAAGCTTGTCTTTTAAATCCTCCAATTGAATCTGGCCATCTTGATTAACGGCGATGTATTCAACCTCGAAGCGCTCTCTCCAAGGAAGATTATTCGATATATGTTCCATTTCCGATACGAGAACATAACGTTTATCCGTGATCTGCTGCAAAATATGCGAGAGAAGATTCATGGACTCTGTGCTGTTTTTCGTGAAAATAACCGTGTGGCTATCTTCCTTTCCGCCTACAAAATTCAAAATATTCAAGCGTGTACGCTCGATGTATTCTGCTGTGCGCTCTGATTTGTAGCCTTTTCCCCGGCCAACAGACGAATACCAGGGGGCAAATTGTTCGATAGCTTTTAAAACGCTTTTGAATGGCGGGGTTGTGGCCGCATTATCGAAATAGATTCCTTTGACGAAGCGCCCATCCTCTACAGGAATCTTTTCCTCCAACCCCATGATTAATTTTCTCAGCTTTTTGTTCGGCTTGGGTTGCATTTGATTAGCTAGAAAATGTCTCATATTGCTATTGGCCTCCTTTTCGAACCTGCCTGATCGGCACTTCACTTAAACCCATAAGAACGAATCCATTTCGTAATTGGATTGTAGTTGGTAATACCAAAGACAATCGCTCCTAGTGCCATTAAAGAGGAGAAGCCCACTCCCCACCAAGGATTCAATAATGCAATGGGCAAAGCCAACAGCAGTAAAAAACCAAGGATGAAGCTATATACCCTCTCCGCATTCCATTTACCGCCCATATTTTCCGATTCTATTTCACCCTGCCACTGCGCCATACCGCCTCTAAAGTTAAACACCTTGCCATGCGACTGAGCTAATCGTTCCGACACTTTACGGCTAGCCATGCCGACATAGCAGATGATTACAATTTCTTCTTCGGATGACAACTTGGGCGGTTTCGACCAGGAGGGATAAGGAATATTGATAGCGCCTTTGATATGACCGCGTTCAAAGCTTTTAGGCGACCGAACATCAATAATCTTTACATTCTCTCTTTTACTTAATTTGGCTTGCAGCTCATGAAAGGTTAGATCCGTATAGGCAGCATTCATTATTCAAACCTCCTCAAATAGGCTTTTTCCCGATTCTCAAACTCAATTCCGGAACAGCAAGAATGCATACGATCGCCCCGTAAAGTCCAATCGTATAGCTGGTTGCATAAGTAATGCCAATCATCTTGTGCAGGATGAAGGTAAACAGGTGAATGAGCAAATTCGTAAAGCAGAAGGCATAGCTGCGGATCATCCACCGGCGATGCTGAAGAACCCGTTTTTTCCGGATGTGCACAATCGCTGTCGTTGTGACGGCGAGCCAAATCAGATTAAGCAGATTAAAGCCCATGCTGCTCATTTTTCCTCCTGTGGCATAAGGGGCCATATAGCCGGAGGTCAGTACTACCAGCAGCACGGACGATACGTAAACGTAACCATTCAATCGATGAAACCGGGGGGACTTCGCATGACTGTTGGCCCGAAAGTTGAGAAGCCCCGAAGCCATGGCGATGCAGGCGAACGCGATATGAACATACAAGACCGTTAACCAGGCTGACGTTTGAAGCTCCCGCGTTAGATCCGTCTTGCGACTTAGGAACGTCTCCGCACCCGGATCGATCATGTAATTGCTGGCCAGCGAATAGAGGATGTAAACGGCGCAACCAACGGCAACCAATTTGTAGAAAGATAGATTTTTAACCAAAACTTCTCGTAACCTCCCATGTATTGAAGCGCTAAATAGAAGGATAACAAGAGAGTCTCTCGAATTAGACGCACAAATCATCACAAAATAATAAACAAACCGTCACAATATGAGGATCGCTCGTTTTTTCCGGGACGAAGATGGTACACTTTTGATCACGGGCATACTTGGAAGGAAGGCGGGATGAACATGAATAAGGAAGAACCGACCGTCTTGGTCGTGGATGACGATCAAAGTATCGTTGAATTATTGAGGGACTTTTTGGAGAATGATCATTTCCGGGTTGTGACGGCTAACGATGCCTTGGAGGCATGGGACATCCTTCAGCAAAATACCGTTCATTGCATCATCCTCGACATTATGATGCCGGGACAAAACGGCTTTGATCTGTGCCGGCGAATACGGGCGGAGAGCAGCATTCCCATCTTGTTCTTGAGCGCCCGCAGCGAAGATGTCGATAAGATTCGCGGTCTTACGCTTGGCGGGGACGATTATATTGTCAAAACCGCTTCGCCCGGCGAGATTGTTGCCCGGGTAAAGGCTGTTCTGCGGCGCACGGGAACGCCCCCATCCAATAAGAATCGGGTGTTCGAATATGGCCGCATTAAGCTTGATACGAGTACGAGAGAAGTGTTCGTGGATCAAGCGAATGTCTCGCTGACTCCGAAGGAATACGAGCTGCTGCGATTGTTCCTGGAGCACCCGAAGCAGGTGTTTACTTATGACCAGCTCTTGGAGAAGTTCTGGGAGGGCATTGGGGATAAACATACCGTGCGCGTTCATTTGAGCCGTCTTCGCGAGAAAATCGAGCTTGATTCCGATCAGCAGCAGCTTATGAATATATGGGGCGTTGGTTATCGCTTCGAGGGTGTGTAGGATGCAAAAACTTCGTCTGCGTACGCATTCCTTGCTTAGCTTAGGATTACTTCTGCTGCTGCCTTGGATTTTCTTTGTCGCTGTATTTTTTATTACTACGAAATCGCTGCATATTAGAGAGGACGGGCCGGATT
The DNA here is from genome assembly GCF_003399985.2 of Paenibacillus sp. ATY16. Lineage (NCBI taxonomy): Bacteria > Bacillati > Bacillota > Bacilli > Caryophanales > Paenibacillaceae > Paenibacillus > Paenibacillus sp. ATY16. The sequence goes on from NZ_NMOK02000046.1 coordinate 135,328, forward strand.
CCTATGCGGTTCCCATGGTGGCTGCTTTCGTGGGCTTGCTGACCGCATTCGTTATCGTTGGCTTGCAAATGAGGAAGTTCCTGCTTAAGCCCCTTGAGGGGCTAGGCCTGGCAGCGCGCAAGATAGCGGGAAGCGATTGGAACATAGAGCTGCCCCAATCGACGATCAGGGAAATTTCCGAAGTTCGGAATGGCTTTGCATTAATGGTAAACGGGCTACAGGACTCGCATTTGAAACAAGCGAAGCTGGAGGAAGAGCGGCGGTTCATCATCGCTGCCGTCGCTCATGACTTGCGGACGCCGTTATTTGCCTTACGCGGATATTTGGACGGACTTGAGCAGGGCATCGCGCAAACGCCGGAACAAATTTCGAAATACGTAGCCGTGTGCAAGCAAAAATCCGCGCAATTGGACCGGTTGGTCGAAGATCTCTTCACCTTTACTAAGATGGAATATCAGGAGGCGGAGTTAAATAGAAAACGAGTGGACTTTGGAGGTATCGTTCAAAAATCGATAGAGAGCTTGGCGCCGCAAGCGAAAGCCAAGCGAATCTCCGTTCTTCTTCATTCCATGCCGGACGACTGCATCATTCAAGGAGATTCGCACCTGCTTGAGCGCGCAATAAGCAATCTACTGGACAATGCCGTTCGGCATACACCGGATTGCGGACGCATTTACGTTCAATATTGGAGAGAGAAGGATCAAATGTCTTTTACGATCCACGATTCCGGGCAGGGCTTTTCAATGGAAGAGCAGGAGCAGGTTTTTGAACCGTTATACAGGGGAGAGAAGTCTAGGAATCGCTTGACCGGAGGAGCCGGCTTGGGGCTCACCATATCACGGCGAATCATTCGCCAGCATGGAGGCGAGTTAGCTGCTAGCAATCATCCAGCAGGAGGGGCCCTTCTCTCGGGCTGGATTCCTGCTGACGGTAACAGCTGAACTGCTTAGGATAACGGGTTGGTCAGATCCCTGTACGATACTTGCGTTCGCTGGAGGAATCCCGTTTCGTGCGGTCTTTCTCCTTCTCGTCCTGCTGCTCAATCGTCTGGTCCTCGACCGGAATGGGATCAACGGTGCGTTCGCTGGCAAACTTGTCGAACAGACTCTCTTTCTCCGTTGGAACGCCCTCCGGATTGTCACGCTTGCCCTGCTGTTTGCGCCGGCGGTCGGCGCTACGCTCGAATGGATTCATCGCAATCACCTCACATCGTTTATGATTATACTTACCCGCCTTTTCACTATACTCAAACGATTTGCAGGAAAAGCTTCCCTGTACTTCACTAGCTTTCCCGGTTTATCGATTGCATCACTGCCTGGCGAATTCCTGTCGAACGCGCATTTTTGTAGTGCTCTTAATTACTAAATGTGTTACTTTTATAAGTAATTTCCATTAATGAATTGGAGGCAGAACGATGAATTTTGAATGGATGAATGAGAGCGAAATCATTGAAACGGATGGAAGAATTGAGATACTGGCGACAGAGAGGAGCGACTTTTTCATTAACCACGGGGCAGCAGCCGATGAAGGGATCACGCCGGAATCACTATGCAATGCGCCGTTTTACTATACGCATATATCCGGCGATTTTGTTATGCGGGTGAAGGTGTCGCATGATTTCAAAGATACATACGATTCTTCTTCCATTATGGTCATGAAGGATCTCACGCATTGGGCAAAGGCTTGCTTTGAATTAACGGATTTTGATACTCACGCGGTTGTTAGCGTTGTTACGAAGGAAGAATCCGATGATGCGAACGGCTGCAATATCGAGGATAACACGGTGTGGCTCCAAGCGTGCCGAAGCGGGAATTCCTTTGCCTTCCATTATTCCACGGATGGCGAGAATTTTTATATGATGAGGTTTTTCGCCTTGCCTGCGGATGAGACCGTCAAAGTCGGTTTATTGGCACAAGCGCCGTTAGGAAACGGCGGCAAAAGAATTTACGAGAATCTGACCATTGTAAGAAAAACGGTCAAAAATATTCGCATGGGTAAATAAGGTTTGGGACACGACAGCAGCCGGGAATTTCCGGCTGCTGTCTTTGTATTCCTCGCTGCAGCATGGCAGGTTGATTAAGCCCAGTCGCGGACCCACGTTTTCATCTCGAGCAAAATGCCGCTGAATGCTTCTCCTTTGGCTGTCAGCCGGTATTCAACGGTTGGCGGGACGGTGGCATGGATCGAGCGAATGACGACCTGATTTTCCTCTAGGTGGCGAAGCGTCTCCGTAAGGGATTTGGAGCTGATCCCATGAATAGCGCTCTTAAGCTCGGTGAATCTTTTTGTTCCATGAAAGAATAGCTCGCGAATAACAAGAAACGACCATTTGCCGCCAATGATACGCAATGACTTCTCAATCTCGCATTCATAGATTTCAGGGTTTCCCATTGCTGATTGCCTCCTACGTTTAGGTGAACATTTCCTTGATAGTATTCGAAGAAGCGGGCCGGATTTCCTTCCAATAGTCACCGCAAGGTAACAAACTATGGTTAAAGTGCGTACTTACGGAAACGTTGAAGTTCGATTAAGATAGGGCAGAACGCTATCTTAAGGAGGTTTGTCATGTATACGAGAAAGCTGGGCAAAACGGGAATTGAAGTATCCAAGATCGGTTTTGGAGCATATGCATCCGCCTCTGTTCGTCCGCTATTATCCGAGGATGATTTGAAGATCATCGAACAAATAAATTTAGTCATTTCATAGGGAGGAGCGTCACACGATGAAAGTACTGGTAACTGGCGCATCCGGCAATGCGGGACAAGCGGTATGCCGGGAACTGCTGCAAGCGGGCCATCAAGTGAGAATGGCGGATGTTATGCCTTCCGGGGTAATAAATGAGGGAGCTGCCGAATTTGTCCGTTGCGATACGCGGACGGTCTCGGATGTTCAGCAGGCCGTGCGGGGGATGGACGGAGTTATTCATCTAGCGGCTTGGCATTGCGCCCATCAACCGCCTGTCAGCGACGATACGATTTTCGCGGTTAACGTTGACGGTACCTACAATGTATTGGAGGCATGCAGAAAAGAAGGCATTCGTTCCATTGTTTACGCGTCGTCGATGGCATATGGCTGGGGGTCTGTCTATGGCGTCAGCAAAGTAATAGGCGAAGATCTGTGCCGGGCTTATCATGAGATGACGGGAGCTTCCATCGCGATGCTCAGATACCATGAATTTATTCCTCGCCTGTATTTGGAATTCGGAGCGAGACTGCTCCGCAACGGCGTTGACCGCAGGGATATCGCTTCGGCGACGGTTAAAGCGCTGGAAGCCGCGGCTGCGGAGAAATTCGGACTGTTCCAGACGATTATCCATACGAGCCATGGCATGCCCGAGTCTATCCGGGCTGATTTTGCGCGATTAGGGGCGGACTGGTGCGAACAGCAGGTTCCGGGCAGCGCCAAATTGCTGGACAGCTATGGCATCGAATTGCCGCAGGAAGTTGAGCAGCATGATCTATCCGAAGCCAAAAGAGTTATGGGGTGGCAGCCCCGGGTTGGATTTATCGATTTCCTGCGGGATCTAAAGCTGCGGGATGAACAGGGGCTTCGAATACGCGGACTTGTCGTGCCTTCCGAGCTTCCGAATTGATGGTTGAAATACGAGAATGGCAGCGGGACTCCTATCCGTTGCCTTTTTTATTTTATATGCAAGTTGCCTTACCGCAATAAAAATTGCTCCAGTAAACATAGTTTGTCCGGGTTTACAATGTTCGCTTATTGAAAAAACGTTTCTCTAGACCCACTTGAACTTTGGCTGGTACGATTGAAAAAGTCATGGATGAGCCGAAGGGAGTTTTTGGAGAAGCATGGAGCAGCAGCAACGATATGAAAATCTTAAACTAGGCGAACGCGGAGCTATTGTCAGTATTATTGCCTACATCTGTTTATCCGCACTCAAGCTGATTATAGGAAATATATCGGGATCGGAAGCCTTAAAAGCGGACGGATTAAACAATGCGACGGATATCGCGGCATCTATAGCAGTGCTTATCGGTTTAAAGCTGGCTCAAAAGCCGGCCGATAAGGATCATCCGTACGGCCACTGGAAATCGGAGACGATCGCCTCCTTAATCGCTTCTTTTATTATGATGGCGGTTGGCATAGAGGTGTTAATCAATGCGGTTTCATCCGTATTTAGAGGAAGCGGGCAGTCCCCGGACTTCATTGCGGTATGGACAGGATTATTTTGCGCGGCGGTTATGTACGTTGTTTATCGTTACAATATCAATCTGGCTAAAAAAATTAAAAGCCAAGCCGTTATGGCTGCCGCAAAGGACAATATCTCGGATGCTCTGGTGAGTATAGGCGCAGTAATTGGCATCGTGGGTTCTCAATTCAAACTGCCTTGGCTTGATCCCGTTACAGCCGTCGCGAGCAAGTTGAGGGCGTTGAGGATGTTAAGGATCTGAAGGCGAGGAACTATGGCAGCAATGCAGTAATTGACGTGGTTCTGTCGATTGATAAGAACCTCGATTTCCATAAAGCGCATGATATAGCGACAGAAGTAGAGAATGAATTGAAAAAAACGTCGGAAGTACTTGAAGTACACGTGCATTATGAGCCGGCGAAATAAGGGATGAATCGGCGGCTGAAAGAGATGAACTGCACTCTAACTAAGATACCGTATAGACATTAGAGAGCAGTTCATGAACAAGCCGTACTCACCTGATTGTGCCCATCGAGATGATTTTAACGTGAACGTCGAATTCAACCTCCGCATGCGAGAAAGCCTCGCCCCATTCCTCCTCTAACGGTTTGAAATGCTGGTATTGGTATGCGCGCGCATAAATACCGAACCCCACCGGATCGATTCGATTACGCTGGAATTTGCGAATTAATTTCTCCAATTGATCCTGCATTTGCTGCGTGAGCTGCGCCTCAAGCATATCCGCGTGTTTTTGGATATCGTACTTGAACAGCTGTTCCGTTAAAGCCGCTGACACCTTCATTTGAACCCGGAAGCGAAACCGATTATCCGAATAGGAAGATTCGATCCTTGTCTTTAAATTTGCCGGTGCAATTGCTTAAGCCTTTCCTGATTAAGTCTTAGATTGGCCTCCAGCGAATCGGAATCCGCAGGTTGGATGCGGGCTTTCGGTCCGCGATACTTCCGAAATCCTCTCGTTAGAGATTTCCCGTACATAATGCCACCATCTCTTATTTCCCTTATTGTTTCCGTCACGTGAGGGCATATGCATCCGGAATCGCAATGGCAGCAAAAGTTAAATAGTCGGCCGGTTCATTTTCACGGGTATAAGTTTACTATTGGTTAAAGAATAAATATAATCTATATTTATAATTATTTTCATTACTAAAATAAATGAGTTTAGGCCATAGGAGCGTAGACAAATGGAACTGACCCAATTGGAATATTTTTTGAAAGTGGCAAGAATGGAGCATTTAACAAAGGCCGCTGAATCCTTATCCATAACTCAGCCTGCTCTCAGCCATTCGATCTTGAAGCTGGAAGCGGAGCTTGGAGTTCCTTTATTCGAGAGGAAAGGTAGAAATCTAAAGATCAACCGGTACGGCATGATGTTCTCGAAGCATGTGGAGATGATTCTGCAGGAAGTAGAGCGCGGGAAAAAAGAGATCGAGGAGCATTCCAATCCGGAATCCGGCGTGATTCATCTCGCTTATTTGAATATACTCGGGGTTGATCTGATTCCTAAGCTCATCCGGGAGTATCAGCTTATAAACCCGGCAATCACCTTCGAATTGTCGCAAGGCGATAAAGGCGCTATTCTGAACCAGGTGGAGGAAGGCTATTCGGATCTTATGATTACTTCCGAACAACCGGTAAACGAAACCTATGAGTGGGTGCCAGTGTTATCCCTTCCGCTATTCCTTGTCGTCTCAAATGAGCATCGTTTAGCGGATCAGGCATCCGTTCATTTAGGAGAGATTACAGGGGAGCCGTTTGTCGGCCTGAAGCATAACTGCAGCTTGAAAAACTCGCTGCTGGCTCGGGTTCATCATCAGAATTTTACTCTTGCCGCCACCTATGACGCGGAGGATCTTCAGACGGTGGCTGGTTTTGTGGCGGCTGGACTTGGTGTATCCGTGCTGCCGAGAACGGCCGGTTTAAATCTCGAAGGGATAAAGTGGATTCCGATTGCTGAAGAGGGATGGCGCTGGGAGGTTGGATTGCACCTCAAAAAGGAACGATTCTTGTCTCCCGCGACTGCGCGGTTTGTCGCTTTTATTAAGGAAAAAGCCGGATTATAACGTTATGCGCCGGATTTATTCCTAAATAATTTTAAATATAATGAACTTTCTAAGCCTCAGCTTGCTCTTATCTATGAAAGGGGAGAGAACTTTGAAGGTAAGCCGGTTAGTCAGACAAGCCCAGAATGGCAATAAAGAAGCTTTATTGCAGCTAATCATGGCCGACCAGGACGCATATTATCGCCTTGCCTATACGTACATGGGGAACGAGCATGACGCGATGGATGCTATGGAGGATATGATTGTCACTTTATACGAAAAGATTGACCAGCTCCAAAAGAGAGAAGCCTTTTACAGCTGGAGCAAAACGATTCTGGTTAATCGATGCAAGGCCATGCTTCGCAAGAACGGGAAGTTCACGCCTCTTGGGGATGAGCAGGATGCGGTAGCCTATGAGTTAATGGCAGAAAATCCGTATCTCGGCACGGAAGCCGAGATGGATATGAAGACGCTGCTCTCCCATCTGAATGCCCATCAGCGGGAAGCTATAGAACTTCGGTATGTCCATGACTTTGCTTATCAGACGATTGCCGACATGACGGGTGCTCCGCTCGGAACCATCAAGTCAAGAATTTCGCAGGGCATAGAGAAATTAAAGGGGATTATCGGAGGTGATCGGTATGAAAGCGATTGAGGATAAAATCCAAAGGCATAAACAAAATTTGAATCAGATCCAGGCTCCGGTTGAATTGGAGGATCGGCTGCGGCAGGCTCTCCACCGGATTCCCGGGAAAAAACGCAGGAATAACAAGGCTCTTATGTGGAGTATTTCCGCGGCAGCGGCTCTGCTGATTATCGTGTCCACGTATCAATACCCGGCATTCGCCTACATTGGAGGTAAGCTGCTTAACAGAGTCCAGCTAACCTCGCTCAGCTTCTCCGAAGTCGCGGAGCAAGGGTACGGACAGACCGTAAATAAGAGCAAAACGTTCAAGGACGGCACCGTTATTACGATTAACGGAGTTATTGCTGACGATAATGCCTTTCTCATGTATTACACCATCAAGCTGCCGGAGGGCTTAACGTTTAAGGATGATGAATTTATCCGTTATGGCGTAACCAAAGTAAAAGGATTTATGACGAATTCCAATGTGACGGAAGGCGGAGGCAATTACAGCAAGGATAAAACGCAATTCCAAGGGGTTTATAAATTCGAGCCCGTTAACCCGTTTTCCCGAACATTAACGGTGAACTTCAGTGAACGGCTGGATAACGGCGAACAAGAGAAACAACCGATCTCCTTCAAGTTTGAGGCCAACAAGGCTATGCAAAGCATCATTAACGAGAAAATCTCGAGAGAAGTAACTGTCGATGAAGGAACGGTTCATTATGACTCCGTCATAGCTTCTCCGACTTCAACGGTCATCAGAGGACATTACGAACTGAATAATAATGGAGGGCACCCGATGTTCCCGGGGAAAACAAAGCTTTTTGTTAATGGTACGGAGGTGGAATCCTTCGGCTACCGGTCGGGCGGGTTAGACGGGAAAAACAGCCCTACATTCGAGTTTAGTTACGATGTGCTCCCAACGGATAAGATTGAGTCGCTGGAAATCGTACTCGATAAATTCAGCGGTTACGAGAAGATAACGGAGCCGATTCCGCTTACGTCGCCTTCCGATCAATCCATTAAAATCAACAACGAGAAGTTATGGATTCGCAGCGTAACGCAAACCGGAAGCGGCTATGATATCGTCATCGCCAGAAAAGAATTTACGATCTTGGACACGACCCATATGCTTGTGCAAGCCGGCGGCAAAAAAGTTCCCATCGCTCCGATATCCGCATCGCGTCCTTGGGATTTGGGGAACGGAAATGTTTTAAGAGAGCAGACTTACTCCGTTCAGACGCAGGACAAACCGGAATTTCTGCTGTTAGAAGGATTCCATTACATTAAGGAGTATAATACAAGGATATCCATTCCAATTGTTCATAAGTAAGGCCGTATTCGAGAAGGGAGAGGGAGGATTTGACTTCGTTTTTTGCCCGGTACGTGGAACAAGAATTTATTCCCTACTCCACTTCACATACCGTTATGCTTGCCGCATTGGTTGTGCTGGCGCTTCTTCTATATGGCTTTCGGGCGGGAATCCGGAGTAATACTCTAGTTAAAACCATGATCCGGTACGGCATCCTTGCGGGTCTTCTCGTACCTCAAATCGTTCTTTATTATTGGTACGCCAGTGTGGGCCTCTGGAGCGTTAAATATACGCTTCCGCTCGAGCTCTGCAGCATATCGCAAATGCTTGCGATTATCATGTTGTTTACGCGAAGCAAACTGCTGTATCAGATTGTATTTTTCGCCGGTATCGGCGGTGCGATGCAAGCAATGCTGACGCCGGATTTGGATTATCCGTATCCGCATTTCCGGTTTTTCCACTTCTTCATTGTTCATATTGCCATCATCCTTGCCCCTCTTTATATGACATGGATCGAGAGCTTCCGGCCGACTTGGAAATCCGTTTGGATTACGATGATTTTTCTGAACATTCTTCTTGTTGCGGTGGGAGGAACGGATTATTGGTTGGATGCCAACTACATGTTCCTGAGGGAAAAGCCGGAAGGCGCGTCCCTATTGGATGTATTGGGGCCTTATCCGTATTATATAGTAGCGGAAGAGGGGATTGCTCTTGTTCTATTCTCCTTGATGTACCTGCCCTTTATTCCATGGAGAAGAAGGCAGATGTAAGGTTTATCGAAAATGAAAGAACCCTTTAGCCCATCGCTAAAGGGTTCTGCTATTTAGTCTTCCTTAGGTATAAAATCGAATATTTCACCGGATTCGAAAGAATCGATTAAACGGTGCAGCCAGCGGTAGTATTTGAGAGCCTCGTTAATTTTCTGCTCGTCCACTGAAGTGATTTCCTGCAAGGTGTTGTTGTCGGGATCTGATGCTTGAAGCGCGTGAATCTCTTTTAATGACTTTTGCAGAGAGGCCATGTTGCTTTCCACGGCTTTCCGCCATTTAATCGAGAAGAAGTCCGTAAAGTTCTGGTACCAGTCGGGAACCACCTCGTAAAAGTCTTTCCTCGAGCCTTTGCCCCATACCTTATCGATCATCTTCAAATCCATTAACGTGCGCATCCCGGTGCTCATGGATGTTTTGCTCATTCCCATCTGCTGGCTCATTTGATCCAGGGTAATGGGATCGTTCTGAAAATACATATAACCATAAAGATGACCGATTGATAGTGTTATGCCGTAAAGATCCATATTTTTACCGATTGAGTCAATCACACGCTGGCGGGATACGTGCAGCGACCGTGATTGCTCAGGCGTTAGACCGCCTATATTTTCGTCCATAATTGCCTCCTGGGTCACCTTGTCACACTTCATTTGTTATTGTAAGCCGATCTGAAATTAAAAGTAAAGCATTCATTTCCATAAGCATTATGGAGGAAATGGAAGGGATCAGGAGTATTCGCATCGTACAGTTTAAACTGTACGTAAATTACGTACGGATATTAACGTTGACTAATCGAGGTCACAAGGCCTAAACTGGCGTCAGACCAAAAAAGTGAGCTTTTGCTTACGAAGCAATAGGGAGGGAAAGTATGTCCATCATCGAAGCCAAACAACTGACTAAAATATTCGGGAGTCATCCGGAGCAAGCGATGCAGTACCTCAAGCAGGGATGGACGAAAGAACGAATTCTAAAAGAAACAAGAATGACAGTAGGGGTAAACCAGGCTAGCTTCTCCATTGAAGCAGGCCAGATCTTTGTCATCATGGGTTTATCCGGAAGCGGCAAGTCCACCTTAATCCGCTTGTTGAATCGATTAATTGAGCCTACATCCGGTCAACTCTTGTTTGAAGGGCGGGATATCGTTCAGATGAGCGCCAAAGAGCTCAGGCAATTCCGCCGCAAAAAAATGGGAATGGTCTTTCAGAAGTTTGCTCTGTTTCCTCACCGGACGGTTCTGCAAAACGTAGAGTACGGCCTTGAGATTCAAGGAATCGATAAGCAGGCGCGCAAGGAAATGGCTGAGCAAGCTTTGCAGCTTGTAGGCCTGGGCGGATGGGAGAACAGCTATCCGGATCAATTAAGCGGAGGCATGCAGCAGCGTGTCGGCTTGGCCAGAGGGCTGGCTAACGATCCGGACATTCTGCTAATGGATGAAGCGTTTAGCGCGCTTGATCCGCTAATCCGCAAAGACATGCAGGATGAATTATTGCAGCTGCAATCCACCATGAAGAAGACGATTATTTTCATTACCCACGATCTTGACGAAGCGCTGCGCATCGGGGACAAGATTGCGTTAATGAAGGACGGTGTTATCGTTCAGATTGGCACGCCTGATGAGATTTTGATCAATCCGGCTACCCCGTACGTTGAAAAATTTATAGAGGATGTAGATCTCTCCAAAGTGTTGACCGCTGCTCATGTCATGAGGAAGCCTGCAACGATTACTTTAGAACGCGGTCCGCGTGTTGCGCTTCAGCATATGAAGGAGCAAGGGGTATCGAGCTTGTATGTGACCGATAAAGGAAAGAAGCTGCTTGGCGTCATTACGGCAGAGCTTGCTTCCGCGGCACTGAAAGAGAATTTGTCGATAGGAGATATTCTGATTAAGGAAGTACCGACTATAGACTCGGCAACACCGATTAATGAATTATTTGAACCTATGGCGGCCTCGAGCATTCCGCTCGCGGTAACGGATGACACGAACCGGCTGCTTGGCATCGTCATTCGCGGAGCCGTGTTTGCCGCACTTGCCGGGAACGCTGTACCAGAGGCAGGTGGTGCAAGATGAATAACATTCCTAAGCTTCCGTTAGGCAATTGGATTGAATCGTTGGAAAGCTGGTTAGAAAATCATTTTACCCCTTTGTTTGACTTCATCCGCCTGATTATAGGCTCAATCGTTGATTTTCTGCATAATGTTCTTCTCTTCAGTCCTTCAATCCTTATGATTCTGATTATTACGGCATTAGCCTGGTTCCTCGGAAAATGGAAGGTTGCCGCATTTGCGCTTATCGGACTGCTGCTGATTGATAATCTAGGCTATTGGGAGCATGCCATGGAGACGTTAGCCATCGTGCTTACGGCATCTTTGCTCTCCATTATCATTGGCGTGCCAACCGGTATTTTGTGCGCGAGAAGTTCATTCTTGCAAGGTATTATAACTCCTTTGCTTGATTTAATGCAGACGATGCCCGCATTCGTGTATTTGCTGCCGGCCGTATCGTTCTTTTCGCTTGGAGTTGTGCCCGGCGTCATCGCATCGATCATTTTTGCGGTACCGCCAACGATTCGCCTGACGAATCTCGGTATCCGCCAGGTACCCTCGGAGCTGGTGGAAGCAGCCGACGCGTTCGGCTCCACGCCTAACCAGAAGCTGTTCAAGCTGCAGCTGCCTATGGCGCTTCCTACCATGATGGCGGGAATTAATCAGACGATTATGCTGTCGCTGTCCATGGTCGTTATTTCTTCCATGATCGGGGCGCAGGGACTAGGGGCCGACGTATACCGCGCGGTTACCCAGACCAAAACCGGAATCGGCTTTGAAGCGGGGATTTCCATTGTTGTATTGGCCATTTTACTTGACCGGATGTCTAACCATATCGTGAAAAAAAATAAACGCTAGAGGTGAAGCATGTTGAAGAAAAAATGGGGATTGGCATTAACAGCTGTAATCATGTTGGCGGCTGCGGTGGCAGGCTGCTCACAGAAAACCGACTCGAAAAAGATTAAATTGGCATACGTGGCTTGGGATTCGGAGATTGCAAGCACGAATGTCGTCAAATACGTTCTGGAATCGAAATTGGATTATTCCGTTGAGCTCCTTCAGGTAGATGCAGGCCCCATGTGGGCGGGCGTTTCGGATGGCAGCGCCGATGCGATGGTAGCGGCTTGGCTTCCTACAACGCATGCGTCGTATTTGGAGAAGTACGGCAGCAGCGTAGAGGATCTTGGTCCTAACCTGGAAGGAACAAAAACAGGGCTTGTTATTCCTTCTTATATGAAGGAAAACTCGATAGAAGATCTGAACAACGACGCCACCGGCAAATCGGTTGATTATCAGATCATCGGAATTGAGCCTGGGGCCGGCATTATGCAATCAACCGAACAAGCGCTGAAGGACTATGGCCTGGATGGCAAATGGAAGCTGATCGAAAGCTCCTCGGCCGCAATGGCAACGGAGCTGCAGAAGGCCTATGAAGCGAAGAAGCCGATTATCGTTACCGGATGGACGCCGCATTGGATGTTCGCCAATATGGATCTGAAATATTTGGAGGATCCAAAAGGCGTGTACGGCGGTGAAGAAAGCATTCATACCGTTGCCCGTAAAGACCTGAAATCGGATAAGTCCGATGCTTATACGCTGCTCGACCAGTTTACGTGGACGGCGGACGATATGGCAGAAGTCATGGTTGCCATTCAGGAAGGGCAGTCGCCGGAAGAAGCAGCGAAAGCCTGGGCCGATAGCCATTCGGAACAGGTCGACAAGTGGCTGGAAGGCATTAAGTAACAACAAAGTTAACCAACCGGAAGATAGGAGAGGCGAGCAAGCAAGCCCTCCTGTCTTCTTTTTTTACATAATTATGTTAGCTGGGGAGAACAATGTAAACCGTAAAGATCTCATTAGAAAGTTGGATGTTAAGTATGGTTTTTATTATTTCTATCGTCATTATTGCCGTATTTGTTTTATGGGGAGCGTTTGCTCCGGAACAGCTTGCCGATGCGGCAAATCAAGTGTTTTCCTTCTCCATCGGAAATTTTGGCTGGTTTTATTTGATGTCCACGCTGTTTATACTTGTTTTTGCCTTCTATATGGCTTTTGGAAAATACGGGTCCGTTAAGCTTGGAGCGGATGACGATGAACCCGAGTATTCGACAATTTCCTGGTTTGCGATGTTGTTTAGCGCCGGGATGGGAATTGGCTTAGTGTTTTGGGGAGTTGCGGAGCCTTTATCCCATTATTCCTCCCCGCCGGAGGGGGCAACGGGAGGCACTACGGAAGCTGCCAGACTTGCGATGAGATACTCCTTTTTCCATTGGGGGCTTCATCCTTGGGCGATCTATACGGTCATTTCGCTAACACTGGCATATTTCCAATTCCGTAAAGGTTACAAAGGCTTGATTAGTTCTACGTTTATTCCTCTTATAGGAGAAAAGCTCGCGCAGGGTTGGGTAGGGAAAATCATCGATACGCTTGCCATCATTGCTACGGCTTTTGGTGTAGCGACCTCGCTTGGTTTAGGTACTCTCCAAATTAATGGCGGCTTGTCGCATCTATTCGGGCTGCCCAGCTCGATCCTAGTCCAGACCTTAATTATCCTTGCGGTTACCATCCTGTTTCTGTTATCTGCAACAACTGGGCTGGACAAAGGGATTAAGCTGTTAAGCAATCTGAATCTAACGATAGCCGTCATTCTCATGCTGTTTGTGCTTCTAATGGGGCCAACGTCTTTTATCTTTGATACCTTCACCTTGTCACTTGGCGGCTACCTGCAAAATATAATTGAAATGAGTCTGCGGCTCACACCGTTTACGCAAGGAACCTGGGTGGGAGCATGGACGCTGTTTTATTGGGCTTGGTGGATCGCTTGGGCGCCGTTTGTAGGCACTTTTATTGCCAGAGTCTCCAAAGGCAGAACGATTAAAGAATTTGTGCTAGGCGTGCTGCTTGTTCCAAGCACCTTCGGTTTTATTTGGTTTGCGGTATTTGGAGGGACGGGATTGAGACTGGAGATGTTTGACAAGGTTCATCTGGCTCAAGCCGTAAAGGAGGATATGACAACCGCTTTGTTCTTGACGCTTGAGCAGCTGCCTCTTGGAACGATCATATCGGTTGTCGCTACCTTATTGATCATTACCTTCTTTATTACGTCGGCTGACTCGGCGACTTTTGTTCTCGGCATGCTTTCTTCTGACGGCAGGCTGGATCCTTCTAACAAAGTGAAGATTATCTGGGGGGTTCTTCAGTCCTCGATTGCATTGGTCCTACTAATAAGCGGAGGATTAAACGGGCTTCAGACGGCTTCCATTGCCGCAGCATTGCCTTTCGCCATCATTCTTATCGGAATGTGCGCCTCCCTGCAGAAGGCTCTTCGGGAGGAAGATAAGTTAAGAGTCAAGAAAGAACGGATAATGAAGAAACAATTAAAAGCATTGCTTGAGAAAGAATTTAATGAAGCTTAACTCCCTTCTGGTTGCGGCATGCCCCCCTATCCATTATGATAATGGCAGACTTCAAAGGGGGAAAATGTCATGGCGATTCAATTTGACCGGCCGGAAGCGGTAATCTTTGATATGGACGGTACCTTGTTTGAAACAGCTACCCTGCTGGAAACGGTGCATGAGCGGTTGTTCCGCACCTTGCGCGAGGAAGGACTATACGATCGGACGCCTCCGCTCGATGATTTGCTTGGCTGCCTCGGCATGCTGCTAGAGGATATTTGGCGGAAGCTGATGCCGGGCAGCTCGGAAGCCGCGCGTCTTCGCGCCGACGAGCTTATGGTGCAATATGAGCTCGAGGAGCTGGAAGCGGGAAGAGGCAGACTGTACCCTCAAACCGCTGAAACGCTAAAGAGCCTGAAGGAGCGGGGCATCAAGCTGTTTGTGGCAAGCAACGGGCTGGAGGCTTACGTCAAGGAAGTGGCGCGATTCCAAGGGATTGCGGAGCTGTTCGACGGTTTGTACAGCGCGGGCGAATTCCAGACTGCGAGCAAGGTTGACCTTGTCGCCAAGCTGCTTAGCGACCATCGGGTCAAGACGGCCTGGATGGTCGGCGACCGTTCCTCGGACGTGGAAGCGGCCAAAGGCAACGGCCTTGTTGCAATCGGCTGCGCGTATGCCGGTTACGGACGCGATTCCGAGCTGGCAGACGCGGACGTTTGCATTCAGGCCATGCCGGAACTTTTAGCCTTGCTAAAATAATTTTCACTCAAAAATGGCGTCACAGCGATTAAACGGTGACGCCATTTTTCTGTCCTCTTTTGTAAGGGAATTCCAATCCTATTTGGATTGTTCCGAGGAATCCCCGAGCAATGGCGATCGGAAGAACATTCGAATGCGCAGTCCGTTAACGAAGTTCCATCGTTTAGAGAATGTTTATCTTTTTCTGTTAAGATACTAACGAAAGAATCTCATCCCGAAAGAAGTGCCGCCATGAAAGTAATCAACCGTATCATGCTATCGAGCGCCTTGTTGGTGATGCTTTCCCTGCTCTCCCTGCTGACCGTGTTTGGGATTATTTTGTTCTTCGATTCCATGAACGGCGACGGCGGCAAGGAAATGCTGGATGCCAAGCTATTCAAGGCGGAGGAGCAGATGAGCGGCTTCGATGCCTCTGCAGAGCAGTGGGGGCAGCTGCATGAACAGCTTGACTCGTTTGGCTACCAGCTGCTTGTCATGCGGGAAAACAACGTGATCTATAATACGCTGGCCGATTCCGGAGAGGATAGGATCAACAGCCTAACTAATATACGGCTTGGCAAAGACGTATTGGCAGGCAGAGTGCAGGACGCCACTTTTATCGCGATGAATAAAGAAAGTTATTTAATCTATGCCGTGAAGCAAACCGCGGACAAAAGCGGCGGCAATTTCTATGCCATTCTGAAGCCGGCTATTCTAATCAGTATAGCGGTCATTGTCGTAATCGTGCTGCTTAGCCAGCTGTTTACCCGCAGGATGGCTTACCGGATTGTCCGCCCGCTGAACGCCTTGTCGGAAGGCGCGAGACGAATCGAGAACGGTGATTTGGCCCAGCCGATCATTTACAAGGGCAATGACGAATTTGCCTCCGTGTGCACGGCTTTTAATCACATGCAGGAGCATCTGCTGGAAGAACGGCGGAAGAACAATGCCTATGAACAAGCGCGGATTGATCTTGTTGCCGGCATCTCCCATGATCTGCGAACGCCTCTTACCTCCATCAAAGGCTACATCAAGGGCCTTCGCGACGGCGTCGCCCAAACACAGGAGAAGAGAGAGCAATATTTGAAGATTGCTTATCAGAAGTCGACTGAAATGGACAAGCTGCTACAAAAGCTTTTTTATTTCTCGAGTCTGGAAACAGGCAATTTGCCGCTCGCGCTTAAACTTCGGGACCTGGGACAGTTTGCGCAACATTATGAGGCTGCGGTTCATGAGGAGCTTGCGCAAATGAATGCAACCTTGACCGCCAGCATTGAGCCCGCTCCGCATCCCGTACGGCTGGATAGCGAACAGATGAACCGCGTAATGGCGAACCTGACCGAAAATGCAATCAAATACGCAGGGGTAAGCCCTCTCCGTTTGACCGTATCCGTCTGGAGGGAAGGGGATTCGGAGCATCTGTTATTCGCCGACAATGGCCAAGGCGTTCCGGAGGAGCATCTTCCTCATCTGTTTGAGCAATTTTGGCGAGGGGATGAGGCGAGAACTCAAACGGACGGGAACAGCAGCGGACTAGGACTTTATATCGTGAACTATATTGTAGAACGGCATGGCGGGACGGTCACGGCCCGCAACCATCACGGCTTGCAGATCGAGATCGTGCTGCCTGGCGGAAAGGAGGCAAGCGTTGAGTAAAATCTTAATTATTGAGGATGATCCGGATATCGCCATGCTGGAGAAAGATTACCTGGAGATTAACGGATTCGAGACGGAGATTATCGCGGACGGGAAAGAGGCCGTTACCGCCATTCTTGCGCATCCTTACGATCTGATCCTGCTGGATCTGATGCTTCCCGGGCAGAACGGATACGATATTTGCCGGGAGGTACGGGATAAGACCGATGTTCCGATTCTGATGGTAACGGCAAGGACGGAATCGATGGACAAAATCAGAGGATTGGGGCTTGGCGCCGACGATTATATTGCGAAGCCGTTTGATCCTGCGGAGCTGGTTGCCCGGGTGAGGTCGCATCTAAGCCGCTATGAACGGCTGATTGGTTCATCCAGGAATGCAGACCCTGATCGGGACATCACGGTTGCCGATCTGGTTATCAAGCGGAGAAGCTGGAAGGTCTACAAGGCGGGGCAGGAAATCCGGTTCCCGAATCGCGAGTTTGAGCTTCTCTTATTTTTGGCCGAGCATCCGAATAGGGTGTTTTCCAAAGACGCCCTGTTCGACAAAATATGGGGTTACGAATACTCGGGCGACAGCGCAACCGTTACCGTTCATATCAACCGGATTCGGGAGAAGATTGAGGATGACCCGTCCAAGCCCGCTATTATCGAGACAGTGTGGGGTGCGGGATACAGGCTGAACCTTTAAGGGAGACAGACAACCATGCCCCGTGCCTTACGCGCTCGGCGTGGTTTTTTTATTGTTCGTTTATAAATTGTTTATAGGTTGTTTGAGGACTTGTTACGCCTTTCTGTTATGCTTTAATGGGCACCATTCCTAAATTCGCGTTTAAGTTATGCCGAAATAGCTTACACTTAGCAAAAATAATACAGAGTGCGGTGATGTACATTGTCCTTGCGGTTCAGACTGTTGCTATCTTTTACCTCGGTTGTCATTGTATCGGTTATTCTATTTGTCCTGTCTTCCTATTTGCTGTCCGTTGCCGTAACGGGAGATGTGCGAAGCTTCAATAATTTCTACAAAATTCATTATTCCCTCCATCCTCTATCGGAAGAAGAGGAGAGTCTCTTTCTTGACCTGAAGTATTTGGCGAAAAACGATCCGGGGCAGTTAAAGAACATTCAGCTGCTGGAGAAGTATAATACCGATCTGAAGATGGAGAAGGCGGCGCTTGTTGTCCGCGAGAACGATTCGATTCTGTACGCGGCGCCTTCGCTTAGCGGCGTTGATTTCCCGTCAATCCTGCCTGACTACGATATGGGGAACAACATGATCCGCAATACGATTAACGCCGGAAGCCGGTTTTTCTCTTATTCCAAGTTTGATTTTTATTTCTCGGCCGAAACGAAGGAGAAGGGCAGCATCTTTGTCATCCATGAGAGGAGTCCGTTCGCCCAGGTCATCCGCAGAATGCTTCCGATCCTGATCGGTTTGTTTGCGGTCATCTTATTGCTGACCGGCTTTCTGCTGTACCGTTACGTCACCCGGCAGATCATCAAGCCGCTAAACCAGCTTAGACGGTCCGCCGAGCATATCAAGGACGGGGATTTGACGGTTGAGCTTAAGCCGGGATCGAAGGATGAGGTGGGTCAATTGGTTCAAACCTTTGACCAGATGCGGCAAAGGCTGTACGAATCGATTCAGCTGCAGCTTCGCTACGAGGAGAACCGCAAGCAGCTGATTTCGAATATTTCGCATGATTTGAGAACGCCGATTACAACGATTAAGGGTTACGCCGAAGGGATCCGCGACGGCGTCACCAACACGGAAGAGAAGCTGAACAAATACGTTTCGGCGATTCATACCCGCGCTTCGGACATGGAGCGGCTTGTAAACGAGCTGCTGTACTTCTCCAAGCTGGATTTGAAGAAGGAGCCTTTTTCGTTCCGGAAGCTGGAGCTAAGCCCGTTCCTCTATAATACGGCGGATGACATGTCGATTGAATTCCATAATCAGCATGTGGAGGTAAGCTGGGAGAAAATGCCGGAGCAGCCGCTGTTCGTGCTTGCGGACCGCGAGAAGCTGAAGCGGGTTCTGATCAATCTGTTCGATAATTGCCTTAAGTACATGAATCGGCCTCCGAAGCGCATTGGGATTGCGGTTAATCACGATGAGGACGATGCGGTCATTACGATAACGGATAATGGCCCCGGCATTCCCGAGGAGGCCCTTCCTCATATTTTTGAACGCTTCTACAGGGTGGAGCCTTCGCGCAATCAGACGGTTGCCGGAGGGAGCGGGCTTGGCCTTGCCATCGCCCAGCAAATTATAGAAGGACATGGAGGCACGATCCGGGCCAGCAGCAAGCTGGGCCAGGGGACAAGCATTACCTTTACGCTCAAACGAGTGCGATAACGATAACAGGCGGTGACGGTTATGACGCGCATATTAATTGTAGAAGACGATCCCTATATCGCGGATCTGCAGAAGGACTATTTTGCGCTGCACGGTTATGAGGCCGAGATTTGCCATGACGGGCAGGACGGACTCAAGCAGGCATTAAGCGGGGATTACGATTTGATCATACTGGATATTCAGCTTCCGGGCATGAGCGGGTTCGAGATTTGCAAGACGATCCGCGAGCGGCTGGATGTGCCAATTCTTATCGTGTCCGCCAAAAACGAAGAGCTGGATAAGATCCGAGGCTTTGGCTTTGGCGCGGATGATTTCGTGACAAAGCCCTTTAGTCCGAACGAGCTGGTGGCAAGGGCCAAAGCCCACCTGGCGAGGTATGAGCGGTTCAAGAGCGGGCAGAAGAGCAATCCGGACGAAAGTCTGCGCATCCGCGAGCTGACGATTCACCCTTCCTCCCATCGCGTATTCGTGCACGATCAGGAGGTGTTTCTTACGGCGAAGGAATTTGAAGTTCTCGTCTTTATGGCGACGAATCCGAACCGGGTATTCAGCAAGGATCAGCTGTTCGAGAGGATTTGGGGGCTCGATTCGAATGGGGATATCGCGACGGTGACCGTTCATATCTCGCGGATTCGGGAGAAGCTTGAGGCTGATCCGTCCAATCCCCAATTTATCGAGACCGTGTGGGGAGCCGGATACCGCTTTACGGTTTAACGCCATTTTGTAAAAAGTTATCGAACAATTTATAGTTTGTTTATACTTTCTTTTCCTCGAATTAAG
Source organism: Paenibacillus sp. ATY16 (assembly GCF_003399985.2). Lineage (NCBI taxonomy): Bacteria > Bacillati > Bacillota > Bacilli > Caryophanales > Paenibacillaceae > Paenibacillus > Paenibacillus sp. ATY16. Next base: position 155,213 of record NZ_NMOK02000046.1, read on the forward strand.
AGCGGCGGCCTAAGATAGATTCAGGAACAGGCCATCACTTTAAACGGGGAAGGAAAGATGAATGATGAAGAAGATTCAGCAAAAGGCGGCAATCGCGGCGTTAACGGTATTAATCGGAGGAGGGGCGCTCCTGCCCCTCCAGGCGAAAGCAGCGGCTGCGGGTCCGGCGGCCAGCGCTGCGGCTTACTTTGATCAACCGGTAGAGCAAGTGATCCAGCAGCTCGTCAGCCAGAAAGTGCTTCAAGGCTATGAAGACGGAACGATGCGCGCGGAGAAGAAAATAACCAATGCCGAGCTTATCAAGATGATTGTGCTTGCGCTCGATCTGGAGACGGCTGCGGATTCCAAGGCCGCTAATAACAAATGGTATGCCTCTTACGTTGACGCGGCTGTAGCTGCCGGACTGCTCGAAAGCGCGCAAGGCTTCCAGCCTAATCAACCGGCATCCAGTGCGGTTGCTGCCCGGTATATTGCCAAAGCGCTGCAGCGGGATACGAAATCGGTCCAATACTGGATGTCGGGCATGAAGATTGACGGCAAGCAATTGAACCGGGGCGATGCGGCGAAGCTTCTTGTCCTGTCGGAACAAGCGGTCCGTTCCTCTAATGCGGAGATTGTATCCATCAAGGCTCTTAATAAAATCACGTTCGAGGTTACCTTCACGGCTCCTCTTACCATTGCGGACGAAACAACGGATCAGGCCAATGCCAATTTCACCTTTAGCGACGGCATCAAGCTGGTTAACCAGCCTCGATTGAAGACCGGAGCTATCGCAACTTATATTATTCCCGTGCAGACGATGAAGCCGGGCACAACGTATTCCTTGAACTATAAGGGCAAGCAGGACTTTAAGGTTGCGTCAAGCGACGAGATGATTCAGCTTCAAAATGCACGTCAGGTTACTTCCGATACGTTTGAAGTCGAGTCGTTCCGTTCGGACGGCGTTATTGATTACGGCTATTTGATTTCCGCTTATGCCGGCGGCCGCGGCGCAGATGCCGTTGTGTTGGATGACAGCAATAAGCTTAACGGCCGGCAGATGCAAATTATTTCCTCGCTTGCAACAAGGCAAGCGGTGCTCACCTCCGAAACCGGAGAGCGGACGACGGTTAATTACGTTGGCTTTACGCAGTCGACCGACGGCAAGCAAGAGCCCAAATTCCGTCTGCCGGCGGGCAAGACGTTGCAGCCAGGCGTGAAATATACGGTTACTTCCGACTGGTTCGCCGTGAACAACGGCACGTTTACCGCGCAAAGCGTCGAGCCTCTTGAGATCGGAGCGGTCCATAAGGTGAACGATACAACGCTGAACGTAACGCTGAAGGCAGATCCCGGCGACGAGCTGTTCGCTTACCGTTCCATTGCCCTTAAAGGCTCCGACGGGACCACCTTGACGGCGCAATACAAAGTGCAGACCCGCAAAGGCGCCGTTGGCGTATTTGAGCTTCAGAATAACGGCAAGCTTGGAGCCGGCGTTCAATATGAAGTAACTCCTGTCGGCAGCTGGGCAACGGCAAACAACGTAAAGCTAAACTCCAATTAATACGTCTCGTATCAGTAAATTAAAGAAGTAATTTTTCGATATTGATCCTTTGCGTGCTTCGATCTTCGTTCCATCCACGAAGGTGGTTTTCCATCGTCATTTTCATGACTTATGGGACGCCACCTTCTTTCATGTTCCGAATCGTTTAGAAATCGTTTATCTTTTCTCCCCCGTATATTTAGGTCTGCGGCTTACAATTGGAATATGGAAACCACGACAAATCGGAGGAAAGAACGTGAAACTGACAGTAGACCGCGTAAGCAAGCATTACGGGAAGAAGCAGGCGCTCTCCGGCGTCAGCTTTGAGATGGACAACGGCGTATACGGCCTGCTCGGGCCAAACGGAGCGGGCAAATCCTCGCTAATCCGCATATTAGCAGGTGTCATGGAGGCAAGCGTTGGAGAGGTGCTGGTAAACGGCGTGAACCGGAAGCAATGCGAGCGCGAGTATCGGATGAAGCTTGGTTATTTGCCGCAGTCCCTCGACTTTTACACGGAGTTCACCGGACGGGACTATTTGCGGTATATTGCCGCGCTGAAAGGACTGAAGGGATCGGCGGCAGAGCGGAAAATAACCGAGTTGGCCGAGCAGGTGCGGCTGACGGGAGATTTGGAGCGAAAATGCGTCCATTATTCCGGCGGGATGAAGCGCCGGCTCGGAATCGCCCAAAGCCTGTTGAACGATCCGGAAATTCTTATTCTGGACGAGCCAACCGCAGGACTCGATCCGTATGAGCGAATCAAATTCCGGAATTTGATCTCGTTCATCTCCCGCGAGCGGACCGTGCTTCTCTCCACCCATATCGTATCGGACATTGATTCCATTGCCAAAGAGACCGTTATGATAAAAGCCGGCAAGGTTGGCCGGATGCAAAGCAATCAGGGCTTCGTGAACGATATGGAGGGCAAGGTGTGGCTGGCCCGGATGCCGGTGGACGAGCTGGTGGTCTATCAAAATGATCATTTAATCAGCCGTGTTATGCCGGCAAACGATGGCATGGAGGTGCGTATTGTCAGCGACGTCAAGCCATTTATGCATGCTGTCCCTTCGGTGCCTACTCTTGAAGATGCTTATTTGTACGAATTCCATTCCGAGGTGCAATGATGAAGCTATTCCAATACGAAATGAAAAAGCTGCTCGTTAACCGGAACAAGCTTATTTTGCTTGTGGTCTTGTTCGTCATTTATACCGGAGTTGCCTGGGTGTCGGCCAAAGGGATATTCGAGCTCAGTGGCTCGGAAGGGGAAAAGGCAGTGAGTCACTATACCCGATTGCTGGATGGTCATAGCGGGGTATTGGATCGTGGGCAGCTTGCCTCTTCTAAGGCGATTCGCGATGCCGCTATTGAGAAATACGGAACGGGAGAAGGGCTGAGCGTAAGGATCAATCGTGATCCGGAACTAAAGTTCCATGTGCGTTATGCGGCATTCGGCAGCAAGGTGGATGAGTACTGGAACGGTCCGGCGGAGCAGGATCAAGATCATATCAAAGGCATCTATCCATTGCGGGAGAAGCTTGAATCGCTTGAAGCGGAAAATCATACCGCCACGTACGATTACAGGCTGTACTCGAAGGAGCTGGCTAACGAGCTTGCGATAGGCGAGCCGGTTTTCGAGAATACAATCTTCTGGAATTTCTTCTTTATCCGGTTTGACGGATTTATGATTGTTTTTTTGCTGCTGCTTGTCCTGACCTACTTCATGGCGCCGTTGTTCACGCAGGAGGTCCTAACGGAGATGGACAGCATTCTGCTCAGCACGGTAAAAGGCCGCAAGGAGATTGTAACGGCGAAGCTGTTGAGCGCCGGTCTAACGGCCGTCGTGATTACCGCTGTGTATCTGATAGGATCCTTTACCGGGACCTGGCTAGGGTACGGGGATTTAAGCGGTTTTTCCGCGCCGCTTCGCAGTCTGGAAGGGTTTGAGTTCTCCACGCTTCCTTTCTCGATTGGCGGGACTGCCTTGCTAGGCGCCGTGTGGCTGATCGCTTCGGCTGCTGCTTTCAGTATGGCGCTTGCTTTTATCTCCTCCAAGCTGAAGGGTCAAAGCTCCGCATTCGGAATCGGGATGGTTATTCTTCTTGCAGGCTCTTTGTCTAATTATTTCAGCAACGGGATCAAGAAGCTGATTTGGCCGATTGTCGATTTCAATTACGGCTCTCTTGCCATGGTGAACACGATCTTTGGCGCGCCGAGGTATTACGACTTTTTCGGATTCCCGTTATCTTACGGCTTGGCTGCTTGTCTCGTAGGCTGCCTCCTCGCCATTGGCGCGGTGCTGCTTACTTATGCCGCGCAGAAGAGGCGGTCGGTGGCATAACCTCATCCCGCAGCCACTCGAACCGCAGCGTTTGCTTGCCGGTGGGTCCGGTCGACATGGAGACCGCCTTCATGCCAAGGCGGAAGAAGAGAGTCAGGCTGGGCACGTTGTCGAGCGCAACCTGACAGGTCAATCTTCCCAGCTTCTTCATAATGGCTTCCATTACCGCGTTCCCGACCCCAAGGCCGCGAGCCTCGGGGTGGGTTACGACGATGCAGCACTTTTCGCCTGCTTCCTCCGCGTAGCCAAGTCCTACTATCCGGCTGCCAAACCGCGCAACCGCCATAACGGTCCCGCTCTCCTCCTGCGAGAGCAGCTCGGGAGGCAGACGGCGAAGGGAATGGATGGCTGCAACCGTCAGCCGCTTCTCCCCGAAACGGACGGCAAAATCAATGAGTCTCTTGCGTTCTTTCGCCCATAATTCGGGGGTAAGCAGCTGCAGTTCCATTATCTCGTCGCCTCCTGCTTCACTCGTTCGTTTCTCATCCTGGCCAGATAGGTGCTGTATTGGAAAATCCGTTCAAGCGACTTCTGCCGGATATGCGGCTCGTCAAACTTCATCGGCTTGGAGTTGGCTTCGAAAAACCAGATATGGCCTTGACTGTCTATGCCCAGGTCCATGGACATTTCGCCAAGCATAAAGCCGGAGCCTTTTTCAATCTGTCTGGCGATCATAATGGAGGTTTGCTTGGCTTTAATCAGTATCCTTCTCGCCTGATCGGCGTTGAAGGAGCTTTTCAGCAGCTTCTCGGGATCTTCGATGGAGCCGCCCCTCGGGACATGGGTCGTAATGCTGGAGGACCCTGCTACCCTTGCGCCGATGCCGGTCAAATCCCATTTGCCGCGTTCGTTTTTTTGCACGAGAGCCCTGAGATCAAAGCGGCGGTCGTTAAAGGAAGCAAGCTGAATGCCTTGCTGGGCGATATAAGGCTCGCTGCCGCATTCCTTCTTGATGCGGTTCCACAGCTTTTGAAAATCCGCGCAGCTGAAGGTAGAGCTTTTTTTGTTCTCCTGCACCTTAAGCAGATACGGAAGCGGCTTGTCGGGCTGCACCATGACGGTCATAATGCCTTTGCCGGCTTTGCCGCTCTCCGGCTTCAGGTAGAGAAAGGGATGCTTTTGCAGCATTCTCTCCAGCCTTGCCGCCGTTAGCAGCTTGCGGGTTGCCGGGATAAAAGGTTTGGTCGACTTGCTGCCGCGCAGCCATTCGAACAGATACCATTTGTTGAAGAAGGAAGGGTTGAACAGTTTGATCCGCGGATCCCGCATGCAAGCGGCAATTTTGTTCCGCACGGCAGGAAGCATCTCGTCTTCGCGCTGCGGAATCCGGTTGTAGATTATATCCGGGAAAGGCAGCAAGCGCTGCTGCCATGTATCCTTCTGTTCGATATAGACAAATCCCCGGAGTGTGGAACGGTTCAAGACCAGGTTTTTTACGGTGAGCACATAAACAAGGAATCCCTTTTCTTGACCCGTTTTTATAATGTCCGCGAAGTTATTCCGGTTGCCCCGGAAAAACTGTTCGTCGTTCTCAATCGTCAGTATGGCGAGTACCAGGCGTCCAGCCGGCCGATCATACACCTCTTCTTTCTTCGATGCTCTTAGCTCCATTAGCTGTTCCCTCCTTGAAACTTGCTGAGGTACAAGCAATGATCAACGATGCATTCCACGGATGCACGGCCTTCCGCTTCAAGGGAAGGGTGCTTGAAGATAGAGCGTCCCGGCTTTGCGTTGGCTTCGAACATCCAGATGTCGTTATCTTTGTCGATGCCGATATCGAGGCCCAGCTCGCCAAGCCGGTGCGGATAATTACGCTCAATCGCCTCAGCCATTTTGATGGAGACCTTCTTCGCATTCTCCAAGATTTCTTTGCCCTTTGCGCCAAATGCGCGGCTCAACGCCTGCTCAGGCGTCATAAGCGAACCGCCGTTTTTCACATGGGTCGTTACGCTGCCTTTGCCGGCTTTTTTCGCGCCGATGCCTGCCGGTACCCATTCGTTTTTGCCGTTCTTGTGCATATGAAAGCGGAAGTCGAGAGGGCAGCCGTCAATCTCTACCAGCCTGATGCCCTGCTGCGCGACATAGCTGCTTAGAGTTGCGCCATGACGCGCTTGCAGCATTTTATACAGGCTGTTGAAGGAAGAAAAGCGCAGCAGGACGTTTTTTCCGCTCTTCCGGTAGCGGGCGAAATAACCGCGCTTCGGATGGTAGGTGAGCCGATAGATGCCGACGCCAAGGCTGCCTGCCGTTGGTTTGAAATAGACGAAATGATGCTTCTCCAAAAGCTGCTTCAGCTTCTCGCTTGTTGGCGCGGCTACGGATTCCGGCAAATGCTGAAGAGCCTCCGGATCGTTATCCAGCAGCTTATACACATCCGATTTATTAAAGAAGCCCCAGTTGAAGAAAGGAATTTTTTTGCGAAGCAGCCTTTCGCGGAGCGAACCGATATAATTGGACGTTTCCGCTTTGCGGCTCCGGAGCCGGTTATAGATAACATCGGGGAGCGGGACGGTCTTGCGGTACCAGCCCCCCTGCGGGTTCAGGAAATAGCCGAGCACCGTCTCCTGCTGCCAATTGATATCCTGAGGCGTAAAACCGAAGAGGAATGCCTTTCGGTCGCCGGATCGGATAATCTGCTTAATAAAATTTGTTCTCATGCCGAAGGGCTGGCTAGCCGATTGGGAGTAGCCCGAATCGCTCAATACGCCGATGAGAGGTCCGATCTGCACCTCGTTTTCGCCGTTTTTATGGACGAAGATGCTGCCGGTTTTGGGCACCCGGATGTATTGCCTGACCCCGGCGGACAAATAAAGATGATTGCCTTGGCGCCTGACGGGCCTGACGGCTGTTGTTACCACTTCTTTGCCGAGCTTCAGGTGAACGGTTTTTTTGCCGGACAGCTTCAGCTCCTTGAGAAGCGTGTTGGATAAATAAATGACTTTATCCGATTGTTGCGAGAAATGGACGTTACAAGTTGTCAAGCTCATGGGTGAACCTCCTGAACGTTATCAGACCGGATCCTTTTGTCTGCCTGACTGTCTTGGATCCGACCTGTTGCGGAGTCGTTTATGATCAAAGGTTTGTTAAGCCCCTGCGTAAGCAGGCGGGCATATCGGAGCGGCAGCTCGACGGACATCCGCTCTGCCTGGTTGTCGCCGGACAGCCGGAAGGAGGAACGTCCCGGCCTGGAGTTTACTTCCAGAAGCCATATCCGTCCGTCCGGTTCGATTCCGAAATCAATGCCCAGCTCGGCTAATCGTCCGTAGTTGTTTTCCAGCTTCTCTGCTGCCCGCAGGCTGGCATCTATTATTTTATTCAACGTCCGCTTGGCTTTTGCTTCGCCAAACAGACGGGACAAGTAATCGGATGGCTGGCTTGCCGTTCCGCCGCCATGAAGATTGGAGGTGACGGTTCCGGAGCTTCCGGCACGGACGGCGGCGCCGGTGACGCCCCAGCGTCCCTTGCCGTTTTTCTGCGCAAGCACGCGAAGATCAAACGGATTGCCTTCCGGGTCTGTCAGCTGCAGATAAGGCTGAGCGATATAAGACGCATTCCCCATAAATCTAGCGATCCATTGCGACAACGAAGAATAGTGGTTGAAGCGAAGCCGGAACGGGAGATTGCTTCCGGTCCGCCCGGCAGCAACCCATTCGCGGGTTAAAGGGGACTGCTTCAGATGAATAGCCCCTTTGCCTTGCATGCCCGCCGAGGGCTTTAAGAATAGTTCCCCGTTATTACCCTTTAGAAGGCGCAATAGAGTGTCCGGGCGGTCCAGCCTGGTTGTGGAAGGAAGAAGCGGAGCCAGAAGAGCGTCCTGGCGAAGCGTACCGTATACCTCCCATTTGCCGGGGAGACTTCCGTTTAAGATCGTCACGGGCTTTTGTTCCCGGATGGCCGCAAGTACCGCTTGGCAGAGCATGCGTTCTTCAATCGTTCGATAGAAGCAGCGGTCGTAGAGGATATCCGGGAGCGGGCAGGGTTCCTTTACCCAGCTGCCATGGCGAAGCCGGAAGGCATTCAGCTGTCCGGTTTTTTCCTCGTATTCGGCTGGGGAGAAGACATACAGGTCAATGGCCAGAGTGCCGGCCGTTTCGCTGAGCATTTGCGCAAATGCCGGCTCCGGCAGCTTAATGCCGTTCTCCGGTCCTGCGCCGGCTTCTATGGAAGCGACATACAGTCCTACTCTCACAAGCGCAGCCTTCATAAGGGCCTCCGGTTAGAATCCCGACAGGAAGCGGGAGTATTGTATGACATTTCGGACCGATGGACGGATCTTGTTGTCATTTTCCTGGTTGAGAGGCGTGTTGTCGCTTTTCGAAGGCTTGGAGTTAACCTCCAGCAGCCATACTCGGCCATTGGTGTCCAGCGCCAAATCGATTCCCAGTTCGCCGAAATGCGCCGGGATATGCTTATCGATTCCTTCGGCAATCGTCAGGGCGGCCGTTCGAAGACGTTTGGAGGCCCCTTCCTTGCCGGCAAAAATATTGGAGCGCGCGACAGCCTCGTTAACGGTGCTGAGCGTTCCCCCGCGTGCGAGATTGGAGACGAAATGCTGGCTGCTCGCGGTACGCGCCACTACGGAAGTCAACGTCCATTTGCCTGTTGCGTTCTTCTGCACCACTGCGCGGAAGTCGACCGGCCGCTTCTGGATCTCAATCAGATTGAGTCCTTGCTGGGCTTGATATTTAATGGTTTTCATCTTGGTCGAAATGCTCGAGAACAGCTTCACAAGGTTCGGGTATACCTGCCGCCTTGTTCCGGTGCCGGTTGTGAAATGCGCCTGATAGATGTCTCCCTCGAGCTTTGTTACGCGGATAATGCCTTTGCCGAGACTGCCTTTGGAAGGCTTGAGGAATACGTTGCCGTAACGGGAGCACATTGATTTCAGCGTGGTATAGTTGCGGAGGAAGTGGGATTCCGGCAGATAGCGACGGACGCTTTCGTCTTTTTTCAGCGCATCGAAAACTTCCATTTTGTCCAGGAACTTTTCGTTAAAGACGCTGGCATGATGAGTACTCTTTATTTCCTTGAAAAACTGCTGCACAAGAGCGCGGCTTTCCAGTTTGCGAGACGTCAGGCGGTTGTTCACGACATCCGGCAGCGGAAGCTTTGCCCGCTTCCATCCGTTCGCAAAGGTCCAACCCTCGATTTGCTTGTCGCTGCTTCCCGAGACATGGTTCGGAGTGAAAAAGTATACATGCGCCCCCTGATTCGCGCAGCCGTCGACCAATTCCTTGCAGAACATCGTAATCGTGCCAAACGGTTTGTCGGGCGTACTCGGATAATCCCGGCTGATCAGAACGCCGATCAGAGGCCCAAGCCTAAGCGTGGAAGACGAGGAATCGTAGCTCAGGCGAAGGGAGGTGCTGCTAAGAATGCCCATCTGTCTGGCAAGCGATTGGTTGATGCGCATTCCGTCGTACTTCGGTACCGGAATGACCTTCACCGTCTTCTTGAATGCTCCGAACCGCAATACGATCGACACGCTGTGAGAAATATGCCATTGCTTCAGGTAGGCTTCACCGAGCATAATCGTATCTTCCGGAAGCATGCCGGAGCTGATAAGCTGAACGGCTACTTTCGATTTTTGCATTGTGTAAATCTCCTTCCAAGCAGGAGGATGACGAAAAGCGGATAAAGGCCCATAGGTGTTTTACACGAATTACTTCATCATATGAGGACATCTATCCCTTGGTGATTGGCCAAAGAAATTAGTGGAGCGGTCATATCCGGCGGTTTGTCTTCATAGGATAGTGGTGCGGACAAGCAAAAGCTATTGAAGCGGGAGTTGATTCGAATGAGGGGAAAAGCCCGGCATATTATGTATCTGGCAGTTGCTTTGGCGATGCTGTTCTACGGGGTAACGAAACTGGATCTTACGGGTCCATGGAATGCAGTGACGATATTCGGCGTAGTGTGGACATTGTTTGCGCTGCTCGTTATTGCCGCTCATTTAAATGCGCTGCTCTGGATGAACGAGCAGAGGAAGAAAGAACTGGACCGCATCAAGCGGATGAAGAGAAATACCTGGGAGCGCAGGCTGCAGCAGGCGGTGGACAGGGGTTCGAACCGAAGTGCAAGAGGTTGAGGCATAGACGAAAAGCGCTAGGCCCCCGCAAGGGGGCTTTTTCATTTGCTAAGCTTTTTGAGAATGGGTAGTCGCGCTTGCCTGTTAATCGATTTCTTTGAACTGAACAAGCTGCTTGACGAATTTATATACCGCTTCTTGTTCCTTGACGGATAACCCTTGAAGCTGAGATGCGATTTTCTCCGCATAGGTGCTTTCTTCGTGAGGTGTCCCGGGCATATGGACCAGCTGCTCAAGCGGACATTGGAGGGCGTGGGCAATTTTGCTCAAGACATCGACCGTAGGACTTTTCTCGCCTCGTTCCACTTGGCCCATATAAGAGCCGTTGATTTCGGCCCGCAGAGCCAGCTGCTCTTGGCTGAAGCCTTTTTGTTTGCGTATTGCCCGTATATTCTCACCGATATTTCGGCTGATTTCGTTCACATTCGTCACCTCAGCCTTAAGATAGAGCTTTCCTATTCCGGCAACAACGTCTTATAGTCCTTATTAAAAATAGTGCCTATAGTCATTGACCAAAGGTTATGCTTTTTATTATAATTGTGTAAAAAGGTTCTACCTATTAACATCATTTCCTAAACAGGAACTTTTTAACAAGGAGCAACGCTTATGGTTGATGAGTTTGAGTTTTTTCGAAACGTACAGACTTACTATCAGCATATGCGGTTTCAGGTGCAGTTCACGTACCGCATTTTACATAAGACCAATAAACCGGCGAAGGCGCACGGCAGCTTTAATTGCAGGGTGAATCCCCGCACGCAGCAGGTGGAATTTCAGATGAGCCTGCGGTCGGAGACGATCGCAAGGCCTTTTAGCGAGAAGGGTTCCTTTTTATTTTCCAGCCAATATCCGGAAATCCCGCCTCAATCGGTCGTTCTTGAGAATTATCCGATTCTGAAGCTGAAGTATCCCGTACCTATCAATTATGATTGGTACTCCTTTATATTTAAAGGAACGCAAGAAGCATTTACGGTGCAGTCCCTCCAGCAGGTGTTCGACAAATATCGTTGTACCGGGTCAGACGGGGAAGATGTGGATGCAGGACTAAAGGTCGCAGCCGTCTCTATCGACTGGTATAATGGAATGAAACGAACGAAGGTTTAATTGGGGGAGGGCGGTGCCGGTGGCATCCGTTTCCGGAATGGATACAAGCACGAAGCGCGAACAAATTCTGCAATACATAGAGACGCTCGATATAGGCGAGAAAATCTCGGTAAGGGCAATCGCCAAGGCGCTTGGCGTAAGCGAAGGAACCGCTTATAAAGCGATTAAGGAAGCGGAAGCTTCCGGACTTGTAAGCACGAAGGAAAGAATCGGGACGGTCCGCATTGACCGGCGAAGGCGCGAGGCGCTTGATCAGCTCACCTTCGGCGAAGTCGCGGAGATTGTCGAAGGGCATATATTCGGAGGCACTTCGGGGCTGGACAAGTCGCTCCACAAATTTGTAATCGGCGCAATGGAGCTGGACGCGATGCTCCGCTACATCGATGAAGGCAGCCTGCTTATTGTAGGCAATCGCAGCGGCGCGCATCGCTGTGCCCTGGAGCAGGGAGCCGGCGTTCTGATTACGGGCGGATTCGAGCCAAGCGAGGAAGTGAAGGCGCTGGCCGACGAGAACGGACTGCCTATTATTTCATCGCGGTACGATACGTTTACCGTTGCATCGATGATTAATCGGGCAATGTATGACAGGCTGATCAAACGCAAAATTATGCTCATCGAAGATTTGATGACGTTCAGCAAGCCGGCAGACGTGCTGCGGTCCGGCAATACGCTGCTCGACTTTCACAAATTAAGCCGGGAGACCGGCAATTACCGATTCCCGGTTATTGATGACAGAGGCAGGGTTGTCGGCATGATGACCTCGAAGGATGCAGCCGGTTCATCGGATGAAAGTTCAATCGACAAGCTGATGACCCGTCATCCGATCACGGCCGCGCCTAACATTGCGGTGACTTCGGCCGCGCATACGATGGCTGCCGAAGGAATTGACCTGCTGCCGATCGTTGACCGCCACCGGAAGCTGCTTGGGGTCGTCACCCGCCAGCAGCTGCTGGACGCTCTCCGTTTTGCCGGCAAGCAGCAGGAGATCGGAGAGACCTTCGACGATCTCATCTGGTCCGGCTTTGACGCGGATGAAGCGGATGGCGTTCCGCTCTACAAAGGAGCCATTACGCCTCAGATGTCCGGATCTCTTGGCATGGTGTCCGAAGGGATATTGGTTACCCTGATGACCTTGGCCGGACGCCAAATGATCCGGGACGCAGGCAAGCGGGACTATCTGATTGACGGAATGACCGCCTTCTTCGTCAAGCCGGTGCAGATCGACAGCCAGATTACGATCGTCCCCCGCGCCCTCGAAATGAGCCGCAAAGCGACCAAGCTCGAGATCGAGCTGATCGATCAGACGGGGTTGGCGGCGAAGGCTATGATGACGGCGCAGATGATTGATTCGTATTAGGGTCAGTCTTACAGAAATGTATCTCCTTCCGGCCGCTGTTGTAATCGTGAATTTTAGAATCAACTCGCCTATGCGATATTTCACGATTACAAAGGCGAACGCTAACGCTCCTCCAGGAGATACATTTCTTCCATCCTTCCACATACGAATCAATCATCTTTATAAGAGATAGTTAAAGGAGGTGTCCCATAAGTCATGAAAATGACGATGGG
>NZ_NMOK02000047.1:0-59939 GCF_003399985.2 Paenibacillus sp. ATY16
GAATACTAATCGGTCGAGGGCTTATCCTAAAAGATACCCCACAAAGTGAAGCAAACGCTTCGGAGTTAAATCCGAGTACTTTGCGGGGGCCCCGGTGTGAAACCGGAAAACTTAAGGAATTCAAACTTTCGCATCCAGTTTTCAAGGTGCAAACCCTTGAATAAGCCAAGAGCTTACGTTTGGTGGCGATGGCGGAGGGGAACCACGCGTTCCCATACCGAACACGACCGTTAAGCCCTCCAGCGCCGATGGTACTTGGACCGCAGGGTCCTGGGAGAGTAGGACGTCGCCAAGCAATGAAAGAGCCTGTCGCATTTACGCGGCAGGTTTTTTTGTGTTTATCGTTTTCTAACATTGCCCTGTCTCCTTCCACTGTGCCATAATGTGAATGTTTACAGGCCAATTTGAGAGGAGTCTGGTTATGACCAAGGAAACACGATTGCTTACGATGGATCAATTCGACGATATGATTGAGTTAAGTCAGTTTGCATTTCAATATGAAATTCCGGCTGTTAAGCTGGCAGAATCACGGGAGCGTTTTGAACGGGAGGAAACGGATCGCTGGGGGATCTACATAGATGGCAAGCTTGCAGCTCAACTGGCCATCCTAGATTTATTTACCTATATTGGCGATAAGCGATTTGCCATGGGCGGTATTGCAGGCGTATCGACTTGGCCTGAGTTTAGACGTCAGGGATTGGTTGCCGAATTGCTTCATCACTCTCTTGAGAAGATGAAAGAGAAGGGGCAAACTTTATCTTTTCTACATCCGTTCTCGATTTGCTTTTACCGCAAATTCGGCTGGGAGGTATATACGGATCTTAAAACTTACCGGATCGATGTAAACCAGCTGCCCGCAAGAGCGCCATACAACGGAACGATCAAACGGGTGGAGCAGAGCTACGAGCTGTTGAATCCGATCTATAACACCTATGCCAAGCAAGTGAATGGCGCGTTGGACCGTTCGGTAGCCTGGTGGAATTACAGGATTGCCTCACGCAAGAAGGGACAGACCTGCGTCTTTTTTGACAGTGCCGGAGAAGCGCAAGGTTATGTCATCTACGAGGTGAAGAACAGAGAGCTGTTCGTTCATGAGTTGATTGATTTAACGGAAGAGGCTCGCCGTGCTCTATGGTCGTTCCTTGGTCAGCACGATTCTATGATTGACCGGCTGGAAATTAAAGTAGCGACAGACGACGGTCTTGCTTATCTGCTTAATAACCCTCGGATCAAGCAGGAGATTGAACCGTATTTTATGGCCCGGATTGTGGATGCGGAAGCATTCCTTAACGAATATCCGTTTGAGGCCGGCAAAGAAGAGACCCTCCTTCTCGACATTCAGGATGAGCATGCGGCTTGGAACAATGGACGGTTTGCGGTTCGTATTGCCGCTGACGGCACTGCGAATGCAGAACGCATATCGGGAGAAACTAACAAGGAGTCCATTCGGACGGGAATCGGATCCTTGGCAGCTGTTCTGACCGGCTATAAACGTCCGACCGAGCTGCTTCGTTACGGTCTCATTCAAGGCGACAGCCGGCAGGTGGAGCAGCTGGAGAGAAGAATTCCGGTACGTACAACGTTCCTGCCCGACTTTTTCTAAAGCGCTATCAACGAGATTGCCTATAACTGGGTGTAAAAAGGCTTACTTTCCTGCATAAGGGAACCGTTCCACTCATAAACCTAACATCCTTGACAGCCCCTACCCCCTCTGATAATATTGCAATAATATGCGTGAGAGGTATCTAAATTAAGGGAGGAACTTACTCGTGTGGGAAACGAAATTCGCCAAAGAAGGCCTGACATTCGATGATGTACTGCTCGTACCGCGGAAATCTGTTGTGTTGCCTCGTGAATCGGACGTATCTACAAAACTTAGCGAAGGCATCAAGCTGAACATTCCGTTGATCAGCGCAGGGATGGACACTGTTACGGAGTCGGCTTTGGCGATTGCTATAGCTCGTGAGGGCGGAGTCGGCATTATTCATAAAAATATGTCGGTTGCTCAGCAGGCAGAAGAAGTTGATCGAGTTAAACGTTCGGAGAGCGGCGTTATTACGAATCCATTCTCGTTGACACCGGATCATCACGTTTACGACGCTGAAGAACTGATGGGCAAATACCGTATTTCCGGTGTTCCGATCGTAGACAACGAACAGAAGCTGGTTGGTATTTTGACAAACCGCGACTTGCGTTTTGTTCATGATTATTCGATTAAAATCAACGAAGTGATGACTCGTACGGATCTTGTAACGGCACCTGTCGGAACGACTTTGCAAGAGGCGGAAGGCCTTCTTCAAAAGCATAAGATCGAGAAGCTTCCTCTCGTGGATGAGAACAATATCCTTAAAGGGCTCATTACCATTAAAGATATTGAAAAAGCCATTCAATTCCCTAATGCGGCGAAAGACAAGCATGGTCGTCTGCTCTGCGGCGCTGCGGTTGGTATCGGCAAAGACACGGCTGACCGCGCGGATGCGCTTGTACAAGCAGGTATCGACGTATTGGTCGTTGACTCGGCGCATGGTCATCATATTAATATTATCGAAGCGGTTCGCAAACTGCGTGCTAAGTATCCGGATCTTACGATCATCGCGGGTAACGTAGCAACGGGTGAAGCCACACGCGACCTGATTGAAGCAGGCGCATCGGTCGTTAAAGTGGGTATCGGTCCTGGTTCGATCTGTACGACGCGCGTTATCGCGGGTATCGGCGTACCACAAATTACCGCTATCTACGATTGCGCAACCGTAGCTCGCGAATACAATGTTCCAGTCATTGCGGACGGCGGCATCAAGTATTCCGGCGATATTACAAAAGCAATCGCCGCAGGCGCAAGCGCGATTATGATCGGCAGCTTGTTCGCGGGTACGGCTGAAAGCCCTGGCGAAACGGAAATTTTCCAAGGCCGCAGCTTTAAAGTATACCGCGGCATGGGCTCGCTTGGCGCTATGAAGGAAGGCAGTAAAGACCGTTACTTCCAAGAGAACGAGAGCAAGCTTGTTCCGGAAGGTATTGAAGGACGCGTTCCGTTCAAAGGTCCTCTTGCCGATACCGTTCATCAGCTGCTTGGCGGACTTCGTTCCGGTATGGGCTATTGCGGCACTAAAAACCTTGATGAACTGCGCAACGATACGCAATTCATCCGGATTACAGGCTCGGGTCTTCGCGAGAGCCATCCGCATGACGTTCAAATTACAAAAGAAGCTCCAAACTACTCGCTGTAATAACCCGACCACGGGAAAAAGCAGACAAGGACTTAGCGACTATTCGTCTAGGTCTCTTGTCTGCTTTTTTGATATGGCGGCTTACGCTAATAGATAAGATTTTTTTAATCTGCCTCCTGAAAAATACATAACTGCCATTCGGAAATGCGTTCCCACCGCTAGCAGACTGAGAAAACCGCTCTATTTATGCCAGAAAGTAGAATCGCCCCACATTGGTTTAACTCTACCTATCCCATGTGTTACAATGAAATTCAAACGACTTAGGGATGAAAAGGGGAGAAAACGTTGAAAGTATTGCCGGTAAGATTACGGTCACTAGTAGTAGCATTCGTTGCAGGTTTAGTAGCATTATCATTAGGGACGTCCTCCGTGAATGCGGCAGGTACGGCGGGCGGCGAATGGGTGGAAAACTCCCTTGGCCTTGAGTTAAGTTCAGCCATCTTGATCGACGCCGACACAGGCCAGGTTGTATATGAAGTAAATGCGGACGAGCCCCGTCCTCCTGCAAGTATGACCAAGATGATGACCGAATACATCGTTCTTGAGCAAATCAAGAGCAAAGCGCTTAATTGGGATGAAATGATCACGGTTAGCGATGAAGCAGCAAACACGCCGAAAGACGGGTCACAGGTTTATCTGGCTCAAGGCGAGCAATATAAAGTGAAGGATCTTTATATGGCCATGGCCGTAGGCTCCGCGAATGACGCGACAATCGCTTTGGCTTCCGCGATCGGCGGCAGCGAGCAAGGTTTTGTGGAAAAAATGAATGAAACGGCTCAAAAACTCGGACTTTCTTCCGCTCATTATACAAGCGCAACCGGTTTGGCTGATACGACTGTGATTTCTGCAAGAGACCAGGCGAAACTGGCTCAAATCATTATTAAGAATGATCCGGATTTCCTGGAGTACGCGTCGACGACCGAATACAAATTCCGTCCTCGCGATGACAAACCAATCGTGAATATTAACTGGATGCTTGCTTCCAATAAGAGCAACACTTATCTAAAGGCTTTTGCTTATGACGGTGTGGACGGTATGAAAACAGGCTATATCTCCGCTGCGGGTTATACGTTTACGGGTACAGTAAAACGCGGCGACCAGCGTTATATCAGCGTTGTTATGAACACGAAGTCGAAGGAAGCGCGTTTTAACGAAACAGCGAAGCTGTACAACTACGCTTTTAACTCCCTCGAGAAGAAAACGGTTATTCCGGCAAAATCCGTGGTAGAAAAAGCAGAATCGGTTAAAATTAAAAAAGGTGTGAAAAAATCGGTTCCGATCATTACAGAATCCGATATTTCGCTTATTGTGAAAAAAGGTACGGAGCCGAAGGTCGAGCTTACCGGCTATGAGCTTAAAAAACCGGAGGAGCTTGTTGCTCCGATTAAAGCCGGTCAAGTCGTAGGTACGGCAACGTACAAATATACCGATGAGCAAGGCAAAGCATTGGAGAAAACGGTCAACCTGATTGCCAGCAAAGATGTGAAAAAGGCAAGCTGGTTCGCCTTGATGTTCCGCGGAATCGGAGGCTTCTTCTCCGGTCTGTTTAACGGTATCGTCGATTTGTTCTAATCTAGCGCCGGACATACTCTAAGCATGACAGGTAAGGCAAATCAAGGGTTGTCGATTAATGGCCCATCCTGTAAAATAAATGGTTAGAGTAAGCGGCGAGCTTCAACCTAAATAAGCGATTAAGCGCTTAGCCCCCTTCGCGGGGGCTGCGCTCCATTTTAAGGAGGATTTCTAAGCATGGAAACAGGTACTTCGCGCGTAAAACGCGGTATGGCAGAAATGCAAAAAGGCGGCGTCATCATGGACGTTATGAACGCCGAGCAAGCGAAAATTGCGGAAGCAGCAGGCGCAACTGCCGTTATGGCATTGGAACGCGTACCTTCTGACATTCGTGCAGCAGGCGGCGTAGCCCGTATGGCTGACCCGACAATCGTAGAAGAAGTTATGAAAGTGGTATCGATTCCGGTTATGGCGAAAGCCCGTATCGGTCATATCGTGGAAGCACGCGTTCTCGAATCGATGGGCGTTGACTACATCGACGAATCCGAAGTACTGACTCCTGCGGACGAAGTATTCCATATCAGCAAGAACGAATTCACTGTACCTTTCGTATGCGGCGCTAAGGATCTGGGTGAGGCTCTTCGCCGTATCCAAGAAGGCGCAGCTATGCTTCGTACAAAAGGCGAGCCGGGAACAGGCAACATCGTTGAAGCTGTTCGTCACCTTCGCTTGATCAACGGTCAAATCCGCAAAGTACAAAACCTGTCCAAGGACGAGCTGTACAACGAAGCAAAAGTTCTGGGCGTTCCTTACGATCTGCTTTTGCAAGTTCATGAGAGCGGCAAACTGCCGGTCGTTAACTTTGCGGCAGGCGGCGTTGCAACTCCATCCGACGCAGCACTCATGATGGAACTGGGCGCTGACGGTGTATTCGTAGGCTCCGGTATTTTCAAATCGGACAGCCCGGAGAAATTCGCTCGTGCAATCGTTGAAGCTACAACGCATTACAAAGACTACAAATTGATCGCGGAAGTATCCAAAAACCTGGGCACTCCGATGAAAGGCATTGAAATTTCGAAGCTGCAAGCAGCTGAGCGTATGCAAGACCGCGGTCTGTAAGAAGCGGAAGCGGTATCTATAGAAAGGCGTGTAGGCTTATGAAAATTGGTGTACTGGCGCTTCAAGGCGCGGTAGCAGAGCATATACGCAGTTTGGAGGCGGCGGGCGCGGAAGCGGTCGCCGTTAAACGAATTGAAGAGCTTGCTGAGCTCGACGGTATCGTTATTCCAGGCGGCGAAAGCACAACAATCGGCAAGCTGATCCGCAAGTACGACTTCCTCGAGGCTCTTAAGGAGTTCTCGAAGCAAGGCAAGCCGTTATTCGGAACCTGTGCCGGTCTTATTATTTTGGCAAGCGAAATCGAAGGTCAAGAGGATGCGCATCTGCAGCTGATGGATATGGTTGTAGCCCGTAACGCCTTTGGCCGCCAGCGTGAAAGCTTCGAGACGGATCTTCCGATCAAAGGAATCGATGAACCGATCCGTGCGGTGTTCATCCGTGCTCCTCTCATTAAAGAAGTTGGCAGCAGCGTTGAAGTATTGTCCGTATACAACGATGAGATTGTAGCCGCAAGACAAGGGCATCTGCTCGCTTGCTCCTTCCATCCGGAGCTCACGGACGATTACCGTCTGCATGCTTATTTTGTCGACATGGTGAAAGAAGCGGCTAAAACAACGACGAAGTAAAATACTTCGTATAGCATTAGAGAGGGGTCAACTGTCGTGTTGGACGTGAAATGGCTACGTAACGAATATGAGCAGGTGGAGAAGGCGCTGAAGAACCGTAGCGCTTCGCTCGACCTTATTTCCGGTTTTCCGGAGCTGGACGTTAAGCGCCGCGCTCTGCTCGTTGAAACAGATAATTTGAAGACTCGCCGCAATACGGTATCGCAGGAAGTGGCGAAGCTGAAGAAATCCGGCGGCGACGCTGAAGCGCTCATTATCGAAATGCGCGAAGTGGGTGACCGGATTAAAGAACTGGACGAGGAGATTCGCACGGTTGAGGCTCAAGTGGAAGAGTTGATGCTGGCTATCCCGAACCTGCCTCATGAGAGTGTGCCGGTGGGTTCTTCGGAAGAAGACAATGTCGAGATTCGTCGTATCGGCGAGCAAACGACGTTTGATTTCGAACCGAAGGCTCACTGGGACCTTGCGCAGGATCTGGGTATCCTCGACTTCGAGCGCGCAGGCAAAGTAACAGGCTCGCGCTTTACCTTCTACCGCGGTCTTGGCGCTCGTCTGGAGCGTGCATTGATTAGCTTTATGATGGATCTGCACAGCGACCAGCACGGCTACGAAGAAGTGCTGCCGCCTTACCTTGTTAATCGCGACAGCTTGATCGGTACAGGCCAGCTGCCGAAGTTCGAAGAGGATCTGTTTAAGATCAGCGATTCGGACTATTTCCTTATTCCAACGGCTGAAGTTCCGGTAACGAACCTTCACCGGGAAGAAATTTTGTCGGTTGAAGAGCTGCCGAAGCATTTTGTCGCCTACAGCTCGTGTTTCCGTTCGGAGGCAGGTGCGGCCGGCCGCGATACGCGTGGTCTGATCCGTCAGCATCAGTTCAACAAAGTCGAGCTGATTAAGCTGGCGAAGCCGGAAGAGTCTTATGATGAGCTGGAGAAAATGACGGCGAATGCAGAGAAAGTGCTGCAGCTGCTTGGTCTCCCATACCGTGTTCTGACGCTTTGCACGGGCGATATGGGCTTTACGGCGGCTAAGACTTACGATCTTGAAGTATGGCTCCCTAGCGCAGGCACTTACCGTGAGATTTCGTCCTGCTCCAATGTAGAGGACTTCCAGGCACGTCGCGCAGGCATTCGCTTCCGCCGCGATGCGAAGAGCAAGCCGGAGTTCGTGCATACGCTGAACGGCTCGGGTCTGGCGGTAGGCCGTACGTTTGCCGCTATTCTGGAGAATTACCAGCAAGCAGACGGAACGATTGTAGTACCGGAAGTACTACGCCCCTATATGGGTGGTCTGGAAAAAATCAGCCCGCGTGCTTAAATAATTTGCCATGGGCCAAAAATGCAGTTGATTCTGGTTTTTGGCCTGTGGTACAATAACTTTTGTCAGTTCTTTATATGGAGAGGTACCGAAGCGGTCATAACGGGGCGGTCTTGAAAACCGTTAGGGTGCAAGCCCACGTGGGTTCGAGTCCCACCCTCTCCGCCAGTTTTGATCTACAGTATACATAACACGTCCGAGACGATGGTCTCGGGCGTTTTTTGTTGTTTTTGATTAAGTGAATTGGGGATAACCTGTTCTGCGCCAATGGCCTGCCTGTGAATAAACCCTTGCTGCACCTTATACACAGCGTTGTGAATAAAGGGGAGAATATGTGGATAAGTCTGTGGATAACGTGAATGGCCGCAGCCGAATAATTCGAATCGCATTGCCGCATCTTATAGGTTGTGGAGGTGCTTTTACAAATGGCTAATGATAAGCTTCAAATTGATCAGAATCAGCTTGTAGCCGCATGGCAGCGTACCTTGCCGGAATGGATCAAGGATGCGGATAATTGCGAGGTTTTCGCCGATGAGTCGGATCCTAACGCACTCCGCGTTACCATTCATACCGCAGGACACCAAGCGTACTCCTTTGACTTCAAGGTATGTTATGTGGATAGCCGTGAAGTGAAGGTCGAAGTGATTGATGTGGATAAAAATAAAGTCTCCATTGATGAACGTACCGATCCGATGCAGCAATTAATTCAGGATTACACCCGTCACCTGCATGAATGCGCGCAAGCCCTTCATCAGCTGACACACGCGTAGGAGGGACCGTCCATGACGAAGGCAAAAGGCTCGCTCGACAAAAACCTGTCGAACGTAATTGACGATCTGGCTCAAACGCCGGTGAACAGCCATCAGGCTCAGCAGCTCAATCAGGATGCGAATGACCGGCGCCATCAAGATGCGCTTAATCATGACCAGCCGACAGATTTGCATCATCAGCGCAGTTAACCTTCTATAGGAGGCGTTAAACCATGAGCAAACCCGATTCTTATCCCGTCCCTGAAGCACAAGAAAATGGCGGCAGACAGCGTCAAAGCCATGGCCGTCAGCAGGAGCCATTGTCCGGCTCCAAAAAGGTGAAGCAAAGAAACCATGTTCGGCATAATAACCCCGAGGGTTCATGAACTTTATAAATCCGATTAGACGAAATCCCGTTCCAGTCCGCTGGAACGGGATTTTGCTGCATTTATCTTCTAAATGTCCCGGTGTTGTTATAGAATGAAGGTATTGTTTAAAAAGGGGGACGAACGGATTTGAAAACGGTACAGCGGTTGGCTTATGTTGCACTTATTGCTGTTCTACTCGTAATAGCAGGCTGCAGCTCCGGCGATGCACCGCCTAAGCAGGCTCTTCAGGATGCCATGCAAAATATGGAAAAACTAGACAGCTACTCCGCTGAAATGTCTCTTGGCATAGATAATATCGAATTACCTGCAAGCGAGGCGCAAAACGGAATCGATATGACGACGGTTATTGCCGGTATGATGAAGGGCGCTAAGCTGGATATTAAGATGGTCTATGCGAAGGAACCGAAGCGTACGGATATGGAGCTTAATCTCCTGTTATCGGGAACAACGATTACCATTCCGATGATTATGACGGCTGACAAGTTGTATATGAAGCTGCCGGCTTTGCCGATGCTTCAGCTTCCGGAATCGGCTGCCGGTAAATTCGTTGAGCTGGATTTGAAGGCGCTGGCGGAGCAGCAAGGCGCGGCCGCAACAACGCTGGATGCCGCAGTCCAGCAGCAATTGGTGCAAGAGCTTGGCGCGGTCGTACTTAAGCATTTTGACGAGAAAACCTATT
The DNA here is from genome assembly GCF_003399985.2 of Paenibacillus sp. ATY16. Classification (NCBI taxonomy): domain Bacteria; kingdom Bacillati; phylum Bacillota; class Bacilli; order Caryophanales; family Paenibacillaceae; genus Paenibacillus; species Paenibacillus sp. ATY16. The sequence continues at coordinate 9,622 of NZ_NMOK02000047.1, forward strand.
TCAAGAGCGTGAAGGTCAAGGATGCCGGCATACCCGATGATGTAAAGGCTGATCAAGTGATCCAGTTCAAGATGGATGAGAGCAATTACAAGCAATCTGTCCAGACCATTGTCAATGAGATGGTTCCGGAGCTTCTGACGGTAATCGCTTCGAACGACTCTTATTTGCAGGCCATTCAGAAGTCCAAGGAAGATGTAGAGAAAATGAAAACGGACTGGGAAGCAGATAAGGCAGCCAAGATCGATTATCTGAACCAGAATGTGAAGGTCAATGAGCTGACTTTTACTGGAGCCATCAATAAGGATAAGATGCTGTCGTATCAGGCGGGGAAGGTTAACGTTGAACTGACGGATAAGGATACCGGTGGTACAACCAAGGTAAATGTCCATTACGACATGACATACGGCGACTTGAACGGAAGTCCGAAGTTCCTCTACGAGGTGCCGACGGACGCCGTGAAATTCGAGGATTTGATGAAGCAAATGCAGCTTCCGCTGGGACTGTAATTAAACAAAGGATGGTGTTCGTTATGAAAATAGAAGTATGGTCCGATTTTGCTTGCCCGTTTTGTTATATCGGCAAACGCCGCTTGGAGCAGGCGCTTGGCGAATTCGAGCATGGTGATCAGGTTGAGGTGGAGTTCAGAAGCTTTGAGCTTGATCCAAATGCTCCTATCGAGATCGGTCATGATGTATACGATTATTTGTCGAACAAATACGGCATGTCCCGCCAGCAGGCGATTTCCAATAACGTTCAATTGACGCAGCAGGCAAAAGCGCTTGGCCTGGATTATCATTTCGATACGATAATTCTGACCAATACGTTCGACGCGCATCAGCTAACTCATTTTGCAGCCAAGTACGGCAAGCGTGAAGAGATGGCTGAGCGTCTGTTCAAAGCTTATTTCACCGATTCCAAGCATCTGGGACGCAAAGAAATATTGGCTGATCTAGCCGCCGAAATCGGGCTTGACCGCGAGGAAGCGCTAAAGGCTCTTGAGGAAGGCACTTACAAGCAGGAGGTTCGCGCAAACGAGCAGGAAGCAGGACAGCTTGGCGTGCGCGGCGTACCGTTCTTCGTCATTGACCGCAAATACGCGGTTTCCGGCGCTCAGCCTAGCGAGGTATTCCTGCAGGCGGTATCGAAGGCTTGGGAGGAAAACAAGCCGCTTACCGTTATTGGCGGAGACAGCGGGACAGACGGAGCAGACGATGCCTGCGTTGATGGAGTTTGCGCTCCTAAATCCGATAAGTAACGGAATCAGGCTTGTCTAATTGCAGCAGGAGGTCACTTCGCTTTGAAGAAACTACTCGCCATTTTATTTGTGGCTATTATGATCTATGTCGTACCTCGTCTAGACGATTGGCAGGAACATCCAGGAACGGAGCCTGCTTCATTAAGCAGCTATACCTTGGAGTTCCCGGCTGACCGATATCCGGAGACGGCAAAGCATATCCGTGAAGCCATGGCTTCAGGGGAGTCCAAGATCTGTACGATTGACCGGGAGAATGCCGAGGAGAACCGCAAGGAATCGCTGAAGGATATCCCGACCAAAAAGGGCTATGATCGCGATGAATGGCCGATGGCCATGTGCAAGGAAGGCGGAGACGGAGCGGATATCGCTTATATCGCTCCCTCCGACAATCGCGGAGCGGGTGCTTGGGTAAGCAACCAGCTGGATACGTTCCCGGACGGGACCCGGGTGGAATTTATAGTGAAGTAAGCATAGGCCTTTGCAAGCGCGTCCGACCGCGTCTGCAAAGGCCTATTTCATCGGAATGATAATCAGGCTGTTGTCCGACGATAATGGGATAGGTACGCATATAATAACGGTATCGGCGCAATAACGCGATCATATTTCACTTAAAATTGAAAAGCTGTTAGAGATGGCACGACATGAGCCCGAATGCCATGTCATGACCATTTTCACAACATTAATATAGGAGGTTGCGAAAGCAATGAGCGCTGCAGACGCAAGAGGCGTCACGATCATTACATCTACCATGCGCCCCCAGCTTATCAATCAATTATTCCGGAACTATGCCCGGCAGGATTGGGAGAACAAAGAGCTTATCATTATTGTCAATAAAGATAGGGCTGGGCTCCAGCAATATCAGAATAAGGCTAAATCTTTCCCGAATGTGCGGGTATACCGGATGCCGGAGAGCTCAAATCTTGGTGCCTGTCTCAATTACGCGGCTTCGCTGGCGAAGTACGACTATATCGCCAAATTCGACGACGATGATTATTATGGACCCAATTATATCTCTGAGGCTATGGTGATGTTCCAGACAAGTAAAGCGGATATTGTCGGAAAGCTGGACATCTATTATTTTTTCCCGCATCGTTCAACCTTAATGCTGCGAAGAAGGGGGGCATCCTGGTACTCCCCGGTAAGCAAGGTTGCCGGGGCGACCATTATGTTCCATAAGGGGGTGCTTGAGAAGGTGTCCTTTAACACCAAAGTCCGCCAAGGCTCGGACGCGCGGTTTATTAAGGGAGCGTTGAACAGTAAGTTCCGTGTTTACACGACGTCGCCTTATAACTTTGCGGCCTTGCGAAGAGCGGACCGCAGCTCTCACACGTGGAGAATTACGGATAATAATTTGCTTGGTTCTAAGGGAGCGGTCATAATCAGAACCAACAGCTACCGAAAGCGCGTAAACCGCAGCCTGCAGCAGCTGCATGAAATGGGGCTGCATAGGCCGAATTCCAACGCTCAATAAGGGCGATGGACAGCTAAGCTTCTCGGATGAGAGGCTTAGCTTGCCCTTGTCTATGGATGTTTGCTACCATAAGGGCAAGTTCACGAGATAAGTAGGAGAAACGATGATCACGTTTAAAGAAGTCAGCAAACGATACAAAGCCGGCAGGCAGTGGGTGGAAGCGGTCAAGCCTACCTCTTTACATATAGAAAAAGGGCAGATTCAAGGGATAATCGGTTTCAGCGGAGCGGGCAAATCGACCTTGCTTCGTATGGCCAATCTGCTCGAAACGCCAACTACCGGAGAGGTTTATATAGATGGACAAGAGCTTACGGGGCTGAGCGCAGGAGAATTGCGGGAAGCGAGACGATCGATCGGAATGATTTTTCAGCATTATAACTTGCTAAGCAACGAGACTTGCGCGGCCAATGTGGAATTCGTACTGAGAGCGGCAGGACTGCCTTCCAGAGAGCGGAAGAGAAGAGTGGAAGAGTGCCTTGAGATCGTAGGGCTGGCGGATAAAGCGAAGCAGTATCCGGCGCAGCTGAGCGGCGGACAGAAGCAGCGGGTGGCAATCGCCAGGGCTCTTGCGAACGATCCTAAGGTGCTGCTGTGCGATGAGCCGACTTCGGCGCTTGATCCGGTTACGACCCTGTCGATTCTGGAATTTCTGGAGAAAATCAACCGCGAGTTCCAGGTGACGATCATGCTGGTGACGCATGAGATTCAGGTGGCTAAGCGGTTATGCAATAAGATTGCCGTTATGGAGAACGGGCAGATCACCGAGCAGCTCGATAGGAATCTTCCCGGTGTTAAGCCGGTAACGCCGCTAGGGCAGTTTTTGTTCGACACCGCCGATGGTTCTTCCTCTTCCATGTGGTACAGAGGGGAGGATTACCGTGGATAGTGTTCTGGCATTAAAATCAGAGATGATAAAAGCGATCGAGCAGACTTTCACGATGGTCTCCATCTCGGTCTCGGCAGCTGTCATTATCGGCTTGCCAATCGGCATACTCCTATTCCTCACGGCACCTGGCCATCTAAGGGCTAACCGTCCGTTATACGGCGTTGTTAGCTACGCGGTGAATCTGGTTCGTTCTTTTCCGTTCCTTATCCTGCTCGTAGCTTTAATTCCATTCTCCCGAATGATTGTAGGAACCGCGATTGGCCCCCTTGCAGCTTCCGTATCGTTGTCAGTGGCGGCTATTCCGTTCTATGCGCGGCTGGTGGAGCAAAGCCTGCGGGATGTGCCTAATGGGGTTATAGAGGCTGCGGTAGCCTCGGGAGCGCCGATGAAGCATATCATATGGGGGGTACTGTTGTCCGAAGCCCGCCCGGGACTGGTATCCGGCCTTACGGTAACGATTATTAGCTTTATTTCGTATTCCGCGGCGGCAGGTACCGTCGGGGGCGGAGGGATCGGCGATTTAGCCATCCGTTACGGCTATCAGCGGTTTGATACCGAAGTAATGGCGGCGTGCATCGTGATTCTGGTAGTTCTCGTTCAGCTTGTCCAATGGACAGGCAGCTTCGCTGCCTCCCGGCTGGATAAACGCAAATAATTAACTGTTCAAGTAACGCTCTTGGATAATCGTGAGATGATTCCGTTCATGCCCGTAGATAATGCAAGCTAGCGCGCGGGCGCTAAGCGGTAACTGATTCGAAATGCCAAGCCGGGTGAATGCTTCTTTAGGCAACTGCTTCAGCAGAACGATCGTCGCTTGGCGAACGGCATTATAGTTCTCGAGCAAGTCGGAAACAGAGAGACCGTCGAACGGATTGCCCTCCATATAAGCGTCCTGGTCAAAGCCGGGAAGCGGGGTGGAGTCGCCTCTTGCGATGCGAAGCAGACGGTAGCTCATAATACGTTCGGTGTCCGTGACATGACCCAAAACCTCTTTCAGCGACCACTTGCCCTCCGCATAACGATACTCCGCTTTCTCGTTCGATAATCCGGAGTAAATACGGTTCGTTTCCGCTTGCTGCTCAGCTAATAATGCAATCAAATCTCCTTCCGGGACAAGGTTGATATATCCGGTTACAAATCCTTGATATTCGCCTTCTTGCGGACGTTCGAGCATGAATGGCACCTCCTTAGAATTAATTGGAGTATACCTCCTGCGGTGGTTGTTTTCAATAGAAAAGAGGAGCCCTTTTACAGGCCCCTCTTCCGACGGTGTGTTGTTTGAATGAGACTTTACATATCACACTTCACGTATTGATCACTCGGGCGCGTCTTACTCACGAACCGTTAGGGCGGAACGTGTTAAGCTCGCGGTTGGATGTACTCTGCGGCACAACCCCTCGCTTCCATCGTTATAAGTGGCTAGTTAAGATCCCTCAGCAGTTCTTGCACTATAAAGTCCAATGGAACCACACCTCACTTACACCGTCACAAGTATTATGGTCCGGCTTCTCATTTGTTATGCACGATTCGTAAAGAAATTGTAAATCGCTAATCCGAATCCCTTAATGCCAATCCGCAATTGGCGCATACCTTATCTGACTGATGGACGAGGTGTCCGCAGCCCGGGCAATTCTCGTGGTCTTCATCGTTTGCTGTTTGTGGAGGTTCGGGGCTTTTGCCGACCAGATGATCCCGGATTTCCTGAATGTTTCTTGCCATTGTTGAATTGTCGATGGCGCTTTGGATAACTTCATGCAGAATCCAGTAAGCAAAGAAGATAATTAATAATCCGAATATAATCAATACGACAATCATGATGAACCTCCATGGCAGAATGGATTTGGATGAAATTTACAATCAGTATACCATGGAGAAGAGGAAGGGTTAATCCGGAACTTCGATATAATCCGATACCGTGCTTTTCAACAGATCGATAAGCTCCTCGTCCAGTCCATAAAGCCGTATTCATCGGGAATCCCGAGACAAATAACCTGCTTGCCGATTAATTCGGAGGAGAATCCGGCCTGCAGTCTAGCCCAGCCGACATGCCCGGCGGTTTTTACTGCGAAATCCAGCTTTGACAACGGAGAATGCGGACGATTTGACGCGCGGCTATGGAGAGATCTATACTCTACTCGTATGTTACAGGTTTAATTGAAACGGAGGCAGCGCTATGCGGATTGCAGATGGTATTGAGATGTTGGAGCTTGATTTGGGGCCGATGACAATCTGTCCGACGGTCTTGTTCGACAAGGATGAATGGGTGCTGGTCGACACGGGCATGCCGGGTTCGGACTCAACAATTATAGAGCTTGCCAAGCAGGCGGACATTGGTGAACGGAAATTGAATACGATTCTTCTGACCCATCAGGATCTCGATCACATTGGAGGGCTTCCGGGCTTCAAAGCGGACAATCCGGAGCTTGTCGTCTACGCGCATGAGGATGACCGTGCCGTTATCGATGGCAAGAAGCCAATGCTTAAGGCATCGCCCGAAAGAATAGCTACTTTGCTCGGGGCGCTGCCGGAGGCAGCCCGCAGCCAGTTCGAGGCGACTTTCATTCACCCTACAGGCGCAAACGTAAATCGGACATTGGCAGACGGAGAAAATCTGCCGTTCGCAGGCGGGATTACGGTTATTCATACCCCTGGCCATACGCCGGGCCATGTGAGTCTCTACCATCAGCCAAGCAAGACGTTAATTGCGGGCGATGCGATGGTAGTGGATAATGGAGAGCTTAAAGGCCCTAGGGAGGCTGTAACGCCCGACATGGCAACGGCGCTTCAGTCGCTGAAGAAGCTTAAGGATTTCGATATTGAAACCGTAATCTGTTATCATGGCGGAGTGTTTAAAGGCGATGTGCAAAGCCGTATCGCTGCGATAACGGAAGGCATATAAAAGGTAGCTCAATGATAAACGCGCAAATTCCTTAGGGTAATTTGCGCGCTTTTTTTTATATATGTTTGCGTGCAACAAAAAAACCGCACAAGGTGCGGTTCGGAAATGCGATTAATATGGCGCGCCACGGCGGGATTCGAACCCGCGACGCACAGTTTAGGAAACTGTCGCTCTATCCTGCTGAGCTACGGGCGCGCAGTATGGTTTATTTTAGCACGGGTGGCTTGGAACTTGCAACGTCCCTGTTTTATCTCTAATATGTAACATTTCTTATCAACAAATATATGAACGAGTATGAAACATCTAGACGACTCCCACAAAAGATGGTAATTTAGTACTGTTGGTCCAATTCGTGTCGAATCGTGCCTGAAAATTGTGTTTTCTTGTCGACAGGTTTTTACAAACAGTAAAATGAAGAAAGCGTATAATAATTTTATACCTACATCAATGAATATAAGGAGCGTGCCCCAAAGCGATTATGGACAAAACAGATCTGCTTATACAATTGCAATCGCTGCGGCTGAAGCTTCATGAAGTAGCGGAGGCACGCGGTAGCCTGACCGACCCCGATGTCCTTGCGATCAGCGAAGAAGCTGATCAATTGATTGTTGCCCTGCAATATATCCAGCGTAACGAAGTGGCTTGTTCTTCCGCGCGCAGAAGCGAGTAGCGTTACTTCCGCTTGTTTCTCAGGTTTCTGAAGAAATTCGTCAACAGCTCGGCGCATTCTTGCTGAAGAATGCCGCTTGTTAATTCTGTTTCATGATTGAAACGGGGTTCCTGGAGCAAGTTCATTAACGTGCCCGCACAGCCTGCTTTAGGATCGCCCGTTCCGTATACAACCCGTTTCACCCTGGACTGGACTATGGCGCCTGCGCACATCGGACAAGGCTCAAGTGTGACGTACAGCGTACAGTCCAAGAGCCGCCAAGCACCAAGCCGCTCACAAGCTTCTCGAATAGCGACCATTTCGGCATGCGCAGTCGGATCATGGTTAGTCTCCCGCAAGTTATAACCCCTTCCGACAACTTCCCCATTTTTCACTAGGATGGCACCGATCGGTACTTCGCCTATTTGTTCGGCTTTTTTGGCTTCTTCTATGGCGAGCTGCATCCAGGCCTGATCTTCTTGTTCTCGAATCATATTACCCTCCAACTTACGATAAAATCGAACAAATTCGCATTTATTCATCGAACAGATATTCTGTTGTTAACATGTAGTGGATAAAATTGTGGATAACTATCATGGTGTCCACAAAACTACACACAAACTATTCTATGGGCATGTGGATTAGTTGTTGATAATGTCAATAACTTGTGGATAACTAATGCCCAATTTAAAGGATGTGCATAGCCAGTGTCTTTTAAAGCCAAGTTCTCCATCTACATATTTATGATTGTTCTGGCGATGTTTATCCTTATCGTTATTTTGGACCAATATGCCGCGCTTCGCAATATGAATCAGGATATGGAGGAAGTGATGGAGCAGGCTTCGGCCAAGCTCTCGGACTCATTTGACCAGCATCCGGGCTGGACCTCGGACGTAGCCGCTTTAAGAGACGATCCGGAGTTCGAACCCAATGAAATGCAGGACTTATTAAAAAAGCTTTACCCCGATCTGGAGGAAGTAACCGTGTTCCGTCCGGATTCTACCGGAATAATGTCCGAGGATAAGGTGTTGTTCGGCACTTACACCTTCAAGGACGAAGCCAAAGATATGGCTTACGCCGCGCAGGTTGCCGAGAAGGGCTTCCAGGTCCGCGAGGTGAATTGGAACGGCAAGGAGTATATCAAGAGCTATTACAGCGACGCGAGCCTTGCGCCTTACGTGATTGGCATGGTGTACGACTGCGAGGAATATAACCAGATTATGAGCATGAAACGGATGGATGCGATGACCTATGCCGGCGTTATCCTGCTGTTCGTGCTTATTAGCAGTTATTTGCTTGCCGGATTTATGCTGAGGCCGCTAAACGCGATTTTGTGGAAGGTAAACGAAGTATCGCTCGGGCGCTTCCAGACGGCTATAAAAGTCAGAGGCAAGGATGAGTTCGGCCTGCTGGCGCTGAAGATAAACGCGATGTCCCAGAACCTAAGCATTTATATGGAGAAGCTCCGCCAGGCCTTTGAGGATAACCGGCAGATGAAGGAATATTTGCAGTCTTTTATCGACCATACAAGCGATGCGATTCATGTCGTGGATTTACAGGGGAAATTCATTCAAGTGAACAAAGCCTTCGAGCAGTTGTTCGGTTACACCTCCGAGGAGGTGTTTGGCGCGGAGATCGAGCTGGTACCGGACACGCATAGGGGAGAAATGCGCCTGATTATCAATTCTCTGCAGGAGGGCAAGGTGCTGCCTGCCCAGGAGACGATCCGGATGACCAAAAGCGGCGAGATCATTCCCGTCAGCGTTACCATATCCCCTATAAGGGACACGGAGGGCGTCATTCAGGCTTTCGCAAGCATTACCCGCGATATGAGAAGCCGTAACCGGATGGAAGAGCTGCTGCGCCGTTCTGAGAAGCTTACGACGGTCGGGCAGCTGGCAGCCGGAGTGGCGCACGAGATCCGCAATCCGTTGACTACCCTGCGCGGCTTCCTGCAGCTTCAGCAGCATACGGGCAAGATGAATCTGGAGCATACCGGACTGATGCTGTCGGAGCTTGACCGGATCAACCTGATTGTCGGAGAATTTCTGATTCTGGCAAAGCCGCAGGCAACCAGATTCGCGACAAGAGACGTCAGGGACGTTTTCCGAAGCGTTTTGTCGCTGATCGACAGCGAAGGGCATTTGCATAACGTGACCTTTACGACATCTTTTACCGAAGCGCCATGCCTTGTGTCCTGTGAAGAGAATCAACTGAAGCAGGTTTTCATTAATCTGCTCAAGAACGGAATCGAGGCCATGCCGTCCGGAGGAAGAATACATACCCATATCGCTTCAAAAAACGACCAGATTACGATTTCCATTACGGATGAAGGAATCGGAATACCGGATGACATGATCCCGAAGATCGGCAACCCGTTCTTCACCGGCAAGGAAAGCGGCACGGGGCTTGGCATGATGATCAGCCAGCGGATTATCCACAGTCATCAGGGGCTGATGGAGATCAAGAGCCAGGTGAACGTCGGAACAACGATTATCATTACGCTCCCTGCTTTGAAAGAAGGGAACGCGAACGGTATACTAGTTGAAGGATTGGATAAACATAGCGCAAATGTCGGCTGAGGAGGAGTAATCCGTCAATGGACAACATTGCAGGTACCAGTACTTACAGCTGCTTGATTGCGGGAGCTACGGGACTTGTCGGATCGGCGCTGCTGGAGCAGCTTCTGAACGATCCGGCCTGTCATTCCATTACGGTATTAGCCAGGCGGCCGATCGGCCGCATAGAGATGGAGCCGGAAGCGAGGTCCAAGCTGCACGTCATTATCGCGGATTTCGACCGGATGTGGGAAGCGCTGGATGACGTGACGGTTGATCTTGTGTACTGTACGCTGGGGACTACGATAAAGACGGCGGGATCCCAGGAAGAGTTCCGCAAGGTGGATTATGACTACCCGCTTGCCTTGGCAGAGTGGGGACAGCATACGGGAGCGCGGCATTTTCTGGTCATAACGGCAATGGGAGCGTCGTCTTCCTCTGCCTTTTTCTATAATCGGGTAAAAGGCGAGCTTGAAGAGCAGCTAGCCCTGATTCCGCTGGAATCGGTCCGGATCTTCAGGCCGTCGCTGCTGCTTGGCCCGCGTCAGTCGTTCCGACTTGGAGAAACGATTGGCGCGGCCGTGTCGAAGGCAGTACAATGGGGTATGGTAGGCTCGCTTCGGCCATACCGTCCGATCGCGGGCGAGGCTGTCGCCAAAGCGATGCGGATAGCAGCGAAGCAAGCCATGACGGAGCAAGCATGGGATAGGCAGGCGGAAGGACAGCCATCTATTCATACGTATTCCTCCGATCGCATAGCGGAAATGGCAGCACAGATTACGGGGTGAACTTTTGTGCGTATTAATAAGTTTATAAGCGAGACAGGATATTGCTCCCGTCGTGAGGCGGATAAGCTGGTCGACAGCGGACGCGTCACGATTAACGGAGCCAAGGCTGAGCTCGGAAGCCAAGCGGAGCTTGGCGATGATGTACGAATAGACGGGAAACGGATTGGCGAGCAGAAGCATCATGTTTATATCGCTCTGAACAAGCCGGTGGGCATTACGAGCACGACCGAGCTGCATATCCGCGGCAATATCGTCGATTTTGTCGGCCATCAAGAGCGGATCTTTCCGATCGGCCGGCTGGACAAGGATTCCGAGGGGCTGATTCTGCTCACGAATGACGGCGACGTGGTTAATCCGATTCTCCGCTCGGAAGGCAAGCACGAGAAGGAGTATATCGTTACGGTTGACCGTCCGGTTACGGCGGAGTTTGTCAAAGGAATGTCGAGCGGAGTTCGCATCCTGGGCAGCATGACGCTGCCCTGCCAGGTGACCAGAGTAGGGGATCGTGTCTTCCGGATTGTTCTGACCGAAGGGAAGAACCGGCAGATTCGCCGGATGTGCGAGGCATTTGGTTACCATGTGCGGAAGCTGCAGCGCATCCGCATTATGAATATTCATCTCGGACAATTGCCAACGGGCAAATGGCGGGACTTGACGGAAGCGGAAAAAGCGGAGCTGTTCGGTTCCTTGAATTACCGCCCGTCGTAAGGCAGGTTAAAACAGAAACTCCCCTGATTCTAGGAATCGGGGGAGTTTTCTTTAAAGACGTTTCTCACTGCTTAGGCGTTGCAGGAATTTGCTGCACCTTGCTCGAATCGACATATTTACGAATGATCGATACTTCAACCCGGCGGTTCTTCGCCCGTCCGGCCGTTGTATCATTGGAAGCTACCGGACGGTATTCGCCGTAACCGATGGCGCTGAAGCGTTCCGGCTTCAGCTTGTTATTCTCCAGAAGCACGTCCATAAACCGGATCGCCCTGGAAGAGCTCAGATCCCAGTTGGATTTGAAGTTCTGCGTCCGGATCGGCTGATCGTCGGTATGTCCGGATACGACAATCTCATAGCCGGTATAAGGCTCCAGCATCTTGGAAATATTGGCTGCCAGCTCCTTCGATTCCGTCTTGAGAGCATCGCTGCCGGAAGCAAATAACGCATTGTCGCTGATCGTAATCATCAGCTGAGACTGATTAAGCTTCGTTTCCAGCTCAGAGGACAAGCCATTTTTCTTTATATATTGGTCCAACTGCTTCTTCAGCTTTTCCAAATCTTCCTGTTCCTTTTTGATCAGCTCTTGAAGATTGGACTCCGTATCCTCATGCTGGTCCTTGCTGGTCTTCTTCCCGTCATCGATTTGCTGCTGCGGCTGCTCGCCCGACTTGATAACCGACGGATTGTCCATGATACCGGCCCCGGAATTGAATGCAGCGCTGAACGCCTCGCTCATCCGTTCGAACTTTCTCGCATCCGTGGAACTCGCCGCATACAATACGATAAACAGCGCGAGAAGCAGCGTCAGCAGATCGGCATAAGGGATAAGCCATGATTCGTCGATATGTTCATCGTGATCGTCGTGCTTACGCTTTTTCACCGGCGCCAGCCTCCTTCTCCCTCATAGCCGCCCGTTCCGTTGGGGTGAGGAATACAGACAGCTTCTGGTTAATCGCGATCGTGGATACGCCGGATTGAATCGACAGCAGGCCTTCTACCATCATCAGGCGAAGCTGCACTTCTTTCTTGGACAAACGCTTCAGTTTATTCGCAAGCGGATGCCACAGGACGTAACCGGTAAAGATACCGAGCAGGGTTGCGATAAAGGCGCCGGCAATGGAGTGGGCAAGAGTTTCCATATCGTCCATGTGGCCAAGCGCGCCGATCAGACCAACTACGGCACCGAGTACGCCAAGCGTTGGAGCGTAAGTACCGGCCTGCGTGAAGATCAAGGCACCGGCTTTATGGCGGTCTTCCGTTGCGGAAATATCCTCGAGCAGGACATCACGGACGAAATCCTGGTCATTCCCGTCAATAATCATGCGCATGCCGTTGCGGAGGAAAGTATCTTCAATATCCTCGACCTTGGCTTCCAGGGCAAGAAGACCTTCGCGGCGGGTAATCGAAGCCCATTCCATAAAGCTCTCGATCAGCTGCTCGCGGGGCATCAGCGGTTGTTCCTTGAAGGCGATCTTGAACAGCTTGCCGACCTTGGAAAGCTCCGACATCGGGAAGGCGATCATAACCGAAGCGATGGTCCCGAGGACGATAATCATATAAGCGGCGGGATTTAACAGATTGCTAAGAGCGGCACCCTTCAGCGTCATACCGACCAGTACCGCTACGAGTCCTAATATAATACCGATAATTGTAGAATTTTTCATCATGCACCCCGTCCAGTACGTTTTCGACAAATCTCTAGTACTTATATCGACAAGTTATCGTACGGAAATTAGACTTTCAGAAATGATTTAAGAGAGAGAGCGTTAATTTTCGTGAAAATGCGGTAAAATGAGTATAGAAGATAATTATGGTAAAGGTGGTTGACCTATAGTGGGAGTTAGACATGCAAGAGAGTATGCAGATATATTGAAAGAACTGACGGAAGCGGTTAGCGAAGTAGAAGGAAGCTACACGTTTTTCGAGATGGAAGAGGAAGAGTGGGCGGCGCTTGGGGCGGACGACCGGCATGAAGTTATGGAGGCGCTTGCCGACGATGTGTTCTTCGGGCTTGGCGAGCAGCCGGTAATCGAGGTAGGCAAAGGATCGATTACGTACCATCCGAAGCATCATGTCATTGAAGTGTCGCATGGAGACAACGTGACCCGGATGATTCGGTTGACATAAAGGCAACAAAGGGAGAGCGTGAGCGTGACGAACGATTGCTTATCAAATACGACGTTACCGCAGACGCTGCAGCTGGATGGCGAGCAGCTGTCTGCTTTCTATCAGCCGATCATTGCTCTTGATACGAGAAAAGTGGTTGGTTACGAGGTGCTGGGGAGAGCCTGCAAGGACGATGCCGTCCGCAGTCTGGGGCCGTTTTTCTGCGACGCCTCCGTACCTGTCGAAGATCATATCGCGGTTGACCGGATTTTGCGTGAACAGGCTTTTCGGAAAATAGGCGAAATTCCGCAGCCTCCGATGCTGTTTATTAATTTGAAGCCGAACTGGATGCACCGGGGCGTGCAGTCTGGGGAGATTTACACCTTATCTCTGCTGGATAAATATCGGATTGATCCCCGCAGAGTCGTGATAGAGATTACGGAAGAAAGCTTTAACGGCGAGATCGAGGAGCTACGAGAAATTATCGATTTATACCGCTCCAAGGGCTGTCTGATTGCGATTGACGATGTTGGCAGCGGCTTTAGCGGGATGGACCGGATTGCCCTGATTCAGCCGAACATTCTGAAAATCGACATTCATATGCTGAAACGGAGTGCGAGTCACGACGGCTATCTGGGTACGCTTCGTTCCCTCTCCGCGCTGGCTGACCAGCTTGGGGCTTCGCTGCTTGCCGAAGGCGTGGAGACCAAGCAGGATTTGGCGAGAGCGATCCAAGCGGGAGTCCGGTACGTACAGGGCTTTCTGTTCGCGAAGGCCGAGCCGGAGTTCGACGAGCCGTCCCGTTTTTCGGCCCTGCTGGAAGAAGAACTGGAGGCGCACCGGCAGCTGCAGCTCTATTCGGAGAACTACTGGAGCTATTTGTCGGACAGGCTGTCCGGCAAGATCGACCGGATTGGTCATCTGGAGGAGCTGGAGGACGAAGATAATGAATGGATCGTCCGGCTGCTGCAGGAGTTGGAGAACAACAGCATCCGAGTCTATCTTTGCAGCGAAGACGGCATTCAGATCTCCTCCAACTATTCGAGAAGAGAAGACGGAAGCTGGCGGCGGGAGGACGAATACTGCGGGGCCAACTGGAGCTGGCGGCCGTATTTTGTTCCGAATGTCGTGCAATTAAACGAGAACCGCCGCTCCATGGTTTCCCGCGCCTATACCGATCTGGATTCAAGGGCATGGATTCGGACGGTATCGGTGCTGGTGAAGCCCGGCATTATTTTGTTCGTTGATATGAAAGATCCCGAGCCTGATTATTACCGGCTATAGGGATATTAAAGAGTAGACTGGTACACCATACAATGGAACTCGGCTGGCCCTTGCGGCGTTGGCCTTACATACGTATCTTCAATGGCAAAGCCGGCCCGTTCGTAAGCGCGAATGGCCCGCGTGTTCCAGGTCAGCACCTCTAGGTCAATGCTGTTCTGAGGGGCTCGGCGAAGAGCTTCGCGGATCAGCAGCCGCAGAAAGCCGGGGCCGATGCCTCTTCCGCATAAAGCGGGATGAAGGCCGAGACCTAGGCGGGTAACGCCAACAATGGGAAAGAATTGGGCAAACCCGATCAGTTCCCGGTCGCGATTCACGACAGCCGCATATTGCATGCGTCGCAGGACGGGGTCGCCGAATTCGATCTCGTCCTTTTGCATCGTATCCCATGCCGGCCAATGGTAAAGATCGTAAGGCGATTCGTATTGCCATTCGCAGATTTGCCGAGCATGATCGATTTCCATCGGCTGGATAGTCATGTCCTCCAGTGATGGTTTATAATGTACCTCATCAGTAAAATTAGTCATGGATCTACCCTCATTAATAAGAATCTATAAGTTTCTTTCCATTATAACATTTCGGTAATCGACTTCATGAGGATTTGGCGAAGGACAACGAAGGAGAACTTTTACGATGCGGAAATTAATAGCGCTTGGCTGTTTGTCTTATCTCGTAATTGGATTAGCTCATGTTGTGGGCGGGTCGGTAATGGAGCAGATGCTCGATAAATACGGTTTGTCTTATGACGACGGCGGGCAATGGATGATGAATCAGTTTTTTGGTTTTTTGGTGGGCGTATTGCTGTCCCCGTTTATTACGTCCAAGCTGGGCAAAAGAGGGGGAGTGCTTCTCTCGCTTGGTCTCCTGACGCTTGGCGAAGCGGCTTACAGCCTTACTCCCCACTCCTGGGGACTGATGCTGTTCATCGCCTTGTTTGCCGGGTTCGGCTTTGGCATGACGGAATCCGTCATTGGAGCCATGGTCATTGATCTGGCGGAAGAAAGCGGCAAGGCCAATGCGATGACGAAGCTGGAAACGTTCTTTGGAATCGGCGCTTTCCTGATGCCAACGATGGCAAGCATATTGATCCGATACGATGTATGGCAATTATCTTTCCCGATACTCTCGGCACTAGCCGGCATTACCTTTATCTTATGGATGACGATCTCGTTTGGGCCAATCGACGATAAGATCGGTTTTCATGCCAGAGGGAAGAAGGCGTCGGCGGAGCGGGAAGCTGGCGAACTGCGTCCAAAAGGGTGGTTCGGTTATAAGAGAGCTTCGATTCCGTTCCTGCTGCTGTCGGCGTTATTTTTCGTCCTCTATGTTGGCGTGGAAATGAGCTTCTCCAATTATCTGCCTTCCATTATGATCGAACGCTCCGGCATGTCGGAGGCGAATGCCCCTTCCTCGCTTAGCCTGTTCTGGGGCACGATGATCCTGGGGCGTCTGTTCGCCGGACGGCTGGCGGATCGTGTCGGATACATCCGCTATCTGTTTGTTGCGATTGCCGGAGCCTGCGTCGTTATTCTTGCGATGGGGGCCGTTGGGCAGTTAAGCGGCATGATGGTTCTTGTCGGACTAAGCGGATTGTTCTTCTCCGGCGTATTCGGGATTGCTCTCGTATTCGCGAACGGATTAATTCCGGGGATGACCGAGCGGACAACCAGTCTGCTTGTCGCTTGCGGAGGCGTAGGCGGGGCGATCTTCCCGAAATTAACGGGATGGATGATGGACAACTATGGTGCGGACCGCACGGTCTGGATTCTTGGAGCTTTTCTAATTGCGATGTTTGTCGTATTGCTTGCGATGCTGGCGCTCGGCCGGAAGCAGCAGACGGCAGCTGCCTGAATAGAGTAGCGGGAAACAATAAAGCCGCATGCGGTTTGTCCGGTGGGACAAGCTGCATGCGGCTTTATTGTAGGAATCCTGCCAATCCGCCCCGATGGAAGCGGCTGCTTGATTCTATTGTTCGTCGGCATATTTATCAAAAGTGCTAGGGTCCATGACACGTCGAGCAGTCACATACCGGTTGACATAATAAGAGTCACTAAGGTTGCTTATCGTAACGCCCTTGCTGGACGATGCATGAGCAAACTTGCCGTCTCCTACATAAATGCCGACATGAGATACACCACGACCGTTCGTGTTGAAGAACACGAGATCTCCGGCCACTAGATCGCTTTTTGCGATCTTCTTACCTGTTTCAGATTGCGAAGTGGAAGTACGAGGAAGATCGATGCCCATTTTGTCGAAAACGTAAGAAGTAAATCCGGAGCAATCGAATCCTTTCGTGGATGTTCCACCTGCAACGTACGGCGTGCCAATCAAGTTGCTGACAATGCCGTCCATTTTGGAGTCTGCGAAAACGCTTCCAGCCTGAAAAGCCAGCATTAGCGCAAGTCCAAGGAGTAGTGCTGTAACCTTTTTCAAAGCGGTAAAGCTCCTTCCAATGCCGACGAGGTTAGCTGTGGGGTTCGGTTGAAGGATCCCTATGACTTCTCGGGCGCCGATAGAATCATTCGGACGTCGAAGTCAATTCACCCAGAGGTGGTTCCCCCGTTTCCAGTACAAGGAATTAGGCAGTTTGTTTTATGTACTTGGTAACTATTCGGTAATTTTCGTTTATCTCCTCCTCTATACGGCAATTTCTAATAATTCTCATGCAACCTTTTGACTAATGGAAGCGGAAAAGCTTGTATCCTGCGGTTAATAGTCTTCATGTAGGGCGCGCAGACTAGCAGAGAAGCCCTATAAAGATTTACTAACTCTTTACTATGTGGTTTTGCTAGCCGATATGTTGATTTATTTGGAGAATGGCGGACAAGCGAGCCCGAAAAAACGCGAAAAACCCGCGCTGCGACTAGGTCGCAGGGCGGGCTGCTTCTATAATTATGAGAGAATTTTAAACTTCCTTTGATCTTAAAATGTCGTATTGGGAGGCTAGAGTCCATACTTTCATAAGGGTACGGACAAGATGATAGCCTTGGTGGACAAGAAGGGCGATAAAGCCGGCCCATACGAGGGAGAAGCCGCTGACAAACAATCCGATTCCCGAGCCGATCGCCCACATGAGAAGCGATAACCCGGCAAAAGGCAGAAGATGCTTGACTGCTGTGCCAAGAGATTGGAAAATGCCGCCGGTCTTGCCGCTCGTTGCCCCGAGCTGCATGGCCAGGAACAGCAGATGGAGCAGGATGCCCCATAACAGCCAGCCACCTACGGCAGGAAGGGTCTGCTGCAGCAAGGCTCCGATCGAGCGGCTGTGAAGCAGCGCTTCAAGCCCCTTTGGCGCCAGCCACCATGCGGGAGCGAGAGCAAGAATCGTCTCGATCCAGTAGAGAAGGGTAACCGGCTTCCATGCCCGGCGGATACCTTGCAGGAACTGCGTTCCTCCCGCATCGGTCGCATGCTGCAGGGAGTAGAGGAGCCCCGCGTTAAACAGCGGAGAGAGCAGCATTCTTGCGGCGAATAAGCCGCCAAGCAGCCACAGGTACGGAGTAAGCAGGTCCGTCTTCATAATCTGGAACTGCGCTTCGCTCAAAAATAGCTGGACGGCCGCTTTGGACGGGGAGTGATCCGGGAACCGCCGCAGCAGCGGCGCAACTACCGAATCGATAAACCGGTACAGGAAGAATCCCCATAGCAGCTGGTACAGGAATAGCAGAATAACGATATAGAAGTGCTTGATCGTAAGCCGCCAGCCTTGCCTCATATGATTTTTCATGGCTAATCCTCCTAAAATTGCGAAGCAATTCTTAGCTACCACATAAGAATGTATAAGTTTCGAGCAAGCCGGGAGAACAAATTCTTATTGCGATAAAACCTAGCTCTAGACGCGGTCGCTCTTCTTCGAATTCTTCGATAGAGGTTTTCTCACCAGCCCAGTAATCCGAGCAGACCTTGAATGACGTTGGAAGCCCCAAGACTCCAACGGGTACGCGTGACCTCGGATAAGTCGGCCTTCATATAGTCGTTGATATGCTTATTGTCGAGCACGTTTGTATGCTGCGGATCGACAGCTACCCATTCTAGCGGGGAGCTATGGACAACTTTGTACTGAACTTGAGCCTCCGTCGGATCCCAGGACTTCGGAACAATGGTGCCGTCCTTGAACTTCAGGACAACCGGAACCGTACCGTTATAGCCGCCGTTGCGCTGAAGAGAGATAACCGATTCATACATCCGCGCTCCATCCTGCTCGACAGGATGGACAGTAATGGACTCTACGGATACGTCCGCCATCTGATTGCCGTAGACATATTGGTCGAAGTAATTGGTCCACTTTTGTTTGGTAACCTGCTCGACAACGCGCTGGAAGTCGGTGGTGGTTGGATGCTTGAACTTATATTTCTGGAAGTAGGTTCGCATAATCTTCTGCATCATTTTCTCGCCGACCTGCTTCTCGATGCCAATTAGCACAAGCTTTGCCCGCATGTACACATTTTCAGCATAGACGTTATTGCTCGGATATGCCCAGGATGGCTGCTTGAGCGGAGCGGGGGCCGTCATATAGCTCGCTTCCAGCGGAAGGTTGGCTTCGATGCCGTATTCGCTGGCCATAACCTTGTCTTCCGCATAGCTTGTAAAGCCTTCGTCGAGCCAGGCTTCTTCGAATTCATTAGAGGCTACCATGCCGTACCAGTATTGATGCCCGACCTCATGCACAACGGTCCTCTCGAGACTGTAGCCCGGATTGTCCGTCTCGGCGGCGAAAGCCGTGACGAGTGTCGGATACTCCATTCCGCCGGAGCCGTTAGCTCCTTTGGGAGGGACTACAACCGATAAGGTCGAGTACGGATACTCGCCATACCATTGCCCGTACTTGGAGAGCGCGGATTTGGCGGCATGCATATACCGGTCCTTCAATTCCTCATGCGCGGGATCCAGATACAGCTTTATGCGCACACCCGGAATGCCGGGGCCGGATAACGTGTCTTCATAATAGATAAAGTCCGGAGATGCGGCCCAGGCGAAGTCATGCACGTCATCGGCGTAGAACTGATAGAATGCCCGGTTGCCCTTTTTCTCTACTGCCTTCGTCTGAAAGCCCGTTGCTGCAACGGTATAGGATTCCGGCACTTGAATGCGGACGGAATAAATGCCGAAGTCGCTGTAAAACTCGGAGTTGCCGTGGTACTGATGCGTGTTCCAGCCTTCTGTGGTACGGCCTCTTGTCCCCGCTGTCTCGTACACGGCCAGCTTAGGGAACCATTGGCCCGCCATCACGTAATTGCCGGAGTAGCCCATGCGCGCGAATACTTCGGGCAGCTTCACCTCAAAGCCCATCTCGAGGGTAACCGACTTGCCGGGGGCAACCGGTTCGGGCAGTTTTAGCTTGGCCAGCGTAAAGTCATTCGGATTGTTGTCATCGGGCTGAACATAATGCAGCCGCGGAAGCAGGCTTTCTCCTTCCGTCGTCTCCAGCGTAAGCAGCTTCATGTAGCCCTGGCTTGCTTCGGTTGCTTTATCCGAGCGCAGCTTTCCGCCGGATTCCTTCATAAACGTGGTTTTGTCCGACATGAAGGCGTTCGGATAGAGGTGGAAATAAAGCTCGGACACCGTCTTTTTGCCGGGGTTCGTCCAGGTGACGGTCTGCTGGCCGTCGAGATACCGGATATCGTCGCGAAGCGATACGTTGATATGGTACTCGGTGATCCGCTTGCTAAGCGCCTGCGGTTTAGGAGCCACATTGTCAGCGTCAGGTTGGGACGAGGCAGGCGGCTTGGCCGATTTTGGCGCAGAATCGGTCGCTGCTTTGGCGGCAGGGGCGAGAGCATAGGTATATTGGGATTGCCAAGCGCGGCCGAAGCCCTGCTGGATGGAGAGGCCGAGCAGGACGGCGGTAAGCGTAAACAGCAACAATCGTTTGACGTAGCGTGGAGACATGATACAATTCCCTCCCGTGACAAGCATCTACAGCATGTATATGTTTGCTTTTCGCGGATTATTAGCTAAAATGGAATTATTGTACGGGGAAGGTGGAAGAGCGATGACGGAACAGCAAGGACAGCCGGCAGAGCCGGAAAAAAAAGAGAAGAAGTCCCTCTCTCTTAACGTAGTCAGCAACAAACAACATAAAGGCTTTGGAGCCGGAACGATAGATTTAAGTGCAGTATCCTGCGTTATTATTGATAATGGCGTAGCCTATATCGATGACGGGGCGATGCATGCGAAGAGCAAGGTGGAGCGGGGCATCAAGTTCAGTCCGAATAAAGAAGACTGCCCGAACGGCCGCAAATGCTGGATCGTATGGACTGCCGTTGAACGGGGCGAAACAGGTTCATATTATGCTGGGGCTACGGCCTGCGAGATGTGGATCGATACCGAAGCGCGCCGCGGCTGGAAAATTCTCGCCGATCATGTGAACAAGCTGGATGCCGCGATTAAACGCAAGTACAAGCTTGAAGAGCTGGATGCGGAAGAGAAAGCGGCTTACCGCAAGCTTCTGGCCGAACATAATGAAGAATGGTGGAATAATTCGCCGGAAGAGCTTAAGGAAGCTTTGGCGTAAGCAATGAATTCAATAACCGGGGATCGTAAGGCGGATGGCCGCGCGATCCCCGGTTTTTTTCTTGAAAACTTTTTTTTGAAGATGTGCAGGGGTGGAGAGCGCAGCTCTCGTCTATTATAGCGGGAAGGGAGGAGAGCGAGATACAAGACGAACAATGGATCACGGCCATCAAGAACGGCGGTCCTGCGGCGTTTCAGATTTTTGTAGACGAATATGGGCCTTATATCTATCGAACCGTGTTTGCTGTCATCCGTTCGCCGCATGATGCGGAGGACGTGACGCAGGAAGCGCTGCTGCAAATCTATCGCTCCCTCCCGGAGTTCCGAATGGACGGCTTCAAGACGTGGATTACCCGCATAGCCGTCAATAAGGCGATTGATTGGAAGAGAAGCCGGATGCGCAAGCCCGAGGAGCTGGTGGAGAGCTTGACGGGGCTTGAGGCGGAAGGGATGATTACGGAACGCGGGCTGGCCGTTGAGACGGCGGTTATAGACCGCGAAGAGCAGCGGCAGGTGCGCGAGCAGGTGGAGCAGCTGCCGGACAATTATCGGGAAGTCGTGACCGCTTATTATATGGAGAACAAATCGTACGAGGAGATCGCGGTTCAGACCGGACTTGAGAAAAAAAGCGTTGAGTCGAGGCTCTACCGGGCACGTAACTGGATCAAGCGGCATTGGCGGAAGGAGGACTTCGAATGAATGAGCAGGAGTGGAAGGAACATGTGACGGCGGCAGACCTGACCGCTTATATCCATGATGAACTCGCTGAACCTGAGAGGGAGGAGATCGAGCTGCATATCGCGGCATGCGAGCCGTGTATGGTGCTTTTTATGAATGCGATAGAGGCATCGGAGGCTCGGGAATCGGATCCGGCATCCGATGGAACGGCTGAGGCAAGGGCCGTCATTCCGGATATGAAAAAGATGGGGAAGCGGGTTGTTGGTATTCTGCTCGCCGAGTCGGCGAGAAAGAATCCGGTTATGCGGGCGGAGCCTGCCCGCCGCCAGTCTTTCCTTCAGCGTCCCGTTGTTCACTTTACCGCCGCAGCGGCCATTACGCTGCTGCTGCTTGGCACAGGGACGTTTAGCGGGCTTTCGGCTAAGCTGGGGGAGATGGACTCCCATTCCGCCAATACAGAGCAAACCATCGAGAAGGACGCCGAACAACCGCCGCAAGGTCCAACGTGGTCCGACCGGATGGTCACGCGTACCTCCTCCTGGTTCGATAAGCTGGAGAATGACCGTTTTAAATAAGGAAGAATGATGATAGGGGAGAGGGAAGACGAAATGTCAAAAAATCCGATAGTCGCTTTATTGCTATCCTTTATTCCGGGCGTCGGGCATGCCTATCTGGGGCGTCCGTTTCGCTGCCTGCTGTATGGAGGAGGGTTCTTTGGCTCCTTAATGCTTTTATTTATTGCTGTGCAATCCGGGGACGGGGGAGATATTGGCCTATTCTTCTTATTCACGGCCGCGCTTAGCTGGCTTATTAATATGATCGATATGGTCGTGACGCTGCTGTCTCCAAAGCCGCCTGCGGCGCCTTACAGCGAGCGGGGAGATATCCCGTTTGATCCGGGCTACATGGCTTACGAGCAGCAACGGGAAAAGACAAGCACCGTCATGCTCTCGCTTATACCGGGTCTTGGCCATATGTCGCTTGGCCTCATGCAGCGCGGCATTACATTCCTGGTTGCTTTCCTTGGCCTGTTCGCGGTTGTGGTATTTATCGGTGTCGTGACGAATACCGCCGCTTTTCTGGTATTTCTGCTGGGGCTGCCGGTGATCTGGATTTACAGCATCTTTGATGCGATTCAGCAGCTTCACAGGAAGCAGCGCGGAGAGGAGCTTAGCGACCGTCCGCTGTTCGAGGAGATCGAGAACCATATGGGAACCGGCCGGAAAAATAAAGTGCTTGCCGCAATCCTGTCGCTTTTCCCGGGAGCGGGGCATCTGTATTTGGGCTTGCAGAAACGGGGCCTTCAGCTGATGGGCGGTTTTCTTATCGCCATCTATTTGATGGATTCTCTGCGGCTGTCGATTTTCTTGTTCCTGATGCCGCTGCTCTGGTTCTATGCCTTCTTCGATTCCATGCAGCAGATGTCGCGATACGAAAGAGGCGAGCTTCATGACGAAGCGGTAGTCGCTCAACTTGCTCCTTATCAGAAGTGGATCGGGATTGGCCTTTTGCTGCTCGGCATTTATTATTTGGGTGACCGGGTAATGGGCGGCTATATCTCGCAGACATGGCCGGGAATCTATGCGGAGTATGTAAAATTGAAATATAATCTGCCAACCGCCATTGTCGCTTTCCTGATGATTGCTCTCGGCTTCCGGCTAGTGTTTGGCAGCGGCAGCAGAAAATCCTACTCGGCACCGGCTCCTCTTCCGCCTCATCCCGCGGAGATGATGAGAGAAGAGGAGGGAGACCGATGAGAGAATGGCGGGTAGGTTCGCTGTCTATGGGCATTACGCTGCTCCTAATCGGCGTTTCCATTGCCATATCGATTTGGAGCGGTACAGATGCGCTGAATACGCTGCTATGGGTAGCGCCCGTCGTATTTATCCTGCTTGGAGCGGAGCTTCTCCTTCACCTCAAGCTGTCGGGGAAGGAACGGCCGGTTATGCGTTACGACTGGATGAGTATGTTCTACGTGGCGGTTATCGGGGCGGGCAGCCTGCTTATGGCGTCTTTTACTTCGACGGGATTGCTTGGGGAAGTACGGGACCAGCTGCAAATGACGGAGCGTACGGCTATCGTGCAATCGGATCCGGTAAAGGTACCGGACGGTATCAAGAAGATCGTTGTGCAGTCGCTACGTCCGATCCAGCTCGACCAAGGAGAGGTTCGCGCCGTGCAGCTTCTCGGGCAAGTGCAGTACTGGGCGCCCAAGCCGCTCAAGCAGCCGGAGAGGATGGTTGCCACTAGCACAGTAGGCAGCACCATGTACGTACTTATTAATAGCTTCGAGCATAAGGATGGATCTATTGGTTCGGAGAACATCAATCAGGAGCTGACGCTTGTTCTGCCGCAGGAGATAGAGGTAGAGAAGCGGGGTTTCTAATACGGTTGAAAAAAGGCAGTTCCTCATTTGTTGCGAGGAACTGCCTTCTATCATTTATTCACCTTTTCAGGCTCGGCAAAGGTCATGCCTTTTGTATCGACAGTCGCTTTCTTAATCGCCATCGGCTTAACCGGACGGGAGCCTTCGCCCGTCTTCTCGGTTTCCTGGTTGACGATCTCATCCACCGTGTCCATGCCTTCGGTTACTTTGCCAAATGCCGCGTAATCGCCGTCGAGCGACGGTGCATCGGCAACCATGACGAAGAACTGGGAGCCTGCGGAATCGGGATCTCCGGAGCGTGCCATGGAAATGACGCCGCGCGTATGGAGCAGATCGTTCTGGAAGCCGTTGCTCATGAACTCGCCCTTAATGCCGTAGCCAGGGCCTCCCATGCCCGTGCCTTCGGGATCGCCGCCCTGAATCATAAAGCCGGGGATGACGCGATGAAAGATCGTGCCGTCATAGAAGCCTTTTTTCACAAGCGAAACGAAGTTGTTGACGGTATTTGGAGCAATCTCCGGGTACAGCTCAACCTTGAAGGTCTTTCCGTTATCCATCTCGATTGTTACGACCGGATGCTTGTCGGAGCCAAGCAGCTTGTCCGGCTGAGGCGGCTCTGTTGCTTCCGGCGTTGCCGTTGCGTTAGCGGCCCCGGAGCCGCTTGTGCCGTTATTGTTGGAGCTGGTCTTGCTGCCGCCGCAGCCGGCAATGACGAGCAGCAGCGCTGCCGTAAGCAGTACAAGCACAGGCAGACGCATATTGCGTTTAAACATCGTAAGAATGCCTCCTCTGAGGGTGTTGTCCTATCGTTCTACACGTAATCATACCATAGCGTTCGGAATGAAAAAAAGCCCGGCGCTTCTCGAAGGAGAAGACCCGGGCTTCTTGCTTTTTAACCTACGGTGTTGTAAGCCATAATCCAGATCGAGCCTGCAATGATCGTGACCAGGATGACAAGACCGAAGATAAGCGCCATAACGTTGTAGCGCGGTTTCTTCTCTTCGCGAAGATGCATGAAGAAGAAGAGCTGAACGACGAACTGCAATACCGCCATGATCAGAATAAAGATCAAAGTTGGCGTTTTGTCCATCAAATCGTTCAATACGACAACAAGCGGCAGAATCGTAAGCACAATGGAGATAACAAAACCGATGACATAGGATTTCATCGAGCCATGGGATTCATGCTCGTCATGCCCGTGTCCATGCGTGTTATGGTTGGCCATCCTACATCACCCCCATCAAGTAAACGACCGTGAGGACGAAGATCCACACAACGTCAAGAAAGTGCCAGTACAAGCTTACAATGGTAACTTTGCGTTTGGTAACCGAATTGATACCGTGTTTGCCGATCTGAATCATCAGGCCGACCATCCAGCAAAGACCAACCGAAACGTGAAGTCCGTGAGTTCCTACCAGGGTGAAGAATGCGGACCAGTAACCGCTTGTACCGATCGTAACGCCTTCGTCCACCATTTTGATAAACTCGGATACTTCAAGGAAAATAAACGATGCGCCGAGAAGCGCCGTAATGATCAGCCAGCCGATCAGGCCTTTTTTGTTGCCCTTGTGCATTTGAAGAACAGCGATACCGCTGGTGAAGCTTGATGTTAACAAGATAAACGTTTCGGCGATTACGCCAGGCATTTCGAACATCTCATGCGGCGTAGGACCGCCGTTTGTGCTGTTGTGCAGGACGGAGAACGTCGCGAACAGCGTACCGAACAAGATAACGTCGGTTATAAGAAACATCCAGAAGCCAAGAACCTTAATCGATTCATGATCGTGATGATCATCATGGTGGCCGTGATCGTTATGACCATGGCCGCCATGAGGCGTCACTGTGTGTGCCATTTACCGTACCCCCTTTAATGCTGCTTCCGTACGTTCAATCTCGTCAACCGGAATGTAATAATCCGGGTCGTAATCGAAGGAACGGGCGAACAGGCAGCAAGCAACGCCGATCAGGCCAGGAACGATCATCCAAGTCCAGTGCCATACAAAGCCAAAGCCGGCGATGAAGAAGAACACAGACATAATGAACGGAATACCCGAGTTTTTCGGCATATGAATCGGTTCCAGCGGACCAGGCGCTTTAGGCTGAATACCTTTCGCACGGCGCTGTTTCTCTTCCCACCATTCATCCGAGCTTGTAACCTCGGGAAGATGCGCGAAGTTGTACATTGGAGCCGGCGATGGAATCGACCATTCGAGCGTACGGCCTTCGCCCCATGCGTCTCCGGATTTTTCTTTCTTCAGGAACTTGATGCTGTGCGCAATTTGCCACACTTGGAAAATAAAGCCGAGACCCATGATGAAGGCGCCCACCGTCGAAACGATGTTAAGCGGCTGCCAGCCAAGGTCGAAGTTGTATTCGTTGAAACGACGCGTCATACCCATCAGACCAAGCGCGTACTGCGGCATGAAGCAGACATAGAAGCCGATATTCCAAAGCCAGAACGCCCATTTGCCAAGGCCGTCGTGCAGCTTGAAGCCGAACATTTTTGGCCACCAGTAGTACAGGCCTGCGAAGTAACCAAATACAACGCCGCCGATGAGCACTTGGTGGAAGTGCGCAATCAAGAAGTAACTGTTATGGAACTGGAAGTCAGCAGGCGCAACCGAGAGCATAACCCCCGTCATACCGCCGACGACGAAACACGGTATAAAGGCAATGGTCCAGAGCATGGGCTGGCTGAAGGTGATCCTTCCTCGGAACATCGTAAACAGCCAGTTGAACACTTTTACACCGGTCGGTATCGCTATGAGCATCGTCGTAACCGCGAAGAACGCGTTGACGTCGGCGCCGGAGCCCATGGTGAAGAAGTGGTGAAGCCAAGTAAAGAACGAGAAGAAGCTGATCGACATAAGAGCGAATACCATGGATTTGTAGCCGAACAGTTTTTTCTTCGAGAAGGTGGATACGACATCCGAGAATACCCCGAAGGCCGGCAAAATAACGATATATACTTCCGGGTGACCCCACATCCATATCAAGTTGACGTACATCATCGGGTTGCCCCCGCCGTCAAGCGTGAAGAAGTGAGCGCCCAAGTAACGGTCGATAAACAGAAGGAACAGCGTAACCGTCAGAATCGGGAATGCGAACATGATTGTAATGGAAGATGACAATACGGACCAGGTGAACATCGGCATTTGCATCAGCTTCATGCCCGGCGCACGCATCTTCAGGATTGTGACAACGAAGTTGATACCGGACGCGAGGGAACCGATACCGGAGATCTGAATACCCCAAATATAGAAGTCTTGGCCGAGACCAGGACTGCCGGAAAGCTCGGACAGCGGCGGATAAGCCAGCCAGCCCGCATCAGGCGAACCCCCGATAACGAATGATACGTTAAACAGCATGGCGCCGAAGAAGAAGAGCCAGAAGCTGAGGGAGTTCAGGTAAGGGAACGCTACGTCGCGCGCGCCTATCTGGAGCGGCACAACGATATTGAACAAACCGAACATAAGAGGCATCGCCATGAACAAGATCATGATAACGCCGTGGGTTGTAAAGATCGCATTATAGTGACCTGCATGCAGGAACTCTAATTGCGGTACGGCAAGCTGAGTACGGATCAGAAGGGCGTCGACGCCCCCGCGGAATAGCATGAGAAGCGCTGCGATAACGTACATAATACCGATTTTTTTATGATCGACGGTTGTCAGCCATTCGGTCCACAACCAGCGCCATTTTTTAAAGTAAGTCAGAGCAATGACGATCGCTACCATGGAAAGACCAATGGAAACCTGGGCACCCAGGATGAGCGGATCGCCGGTGATGAAAAAGTCATTCATCAGGAAATCCCAAAATTCTTTAAACATAGTGCATCTCCTTTCCTTACATTATGATTTAGCTTCATCAGTAGTGGTAGGCGACTGCGTGTCATGCCCACCCTCTGCATCATGAACAGGTCCTGATTTCTTTCCGGAGTTCGGAGCGTCAATACCGTTCGGGCCAACATATTGCATAACGACTTGATCGAACAGGCCTTTAGGGAATGCCGAGAAGGTTTGTTGCTCGGACGAACCCGGCAGCTTCAACTCTTTGAAGCCTTCTTCGGTAAGAGCAGGCGAAGTTTGTTTCACGCTGTCTACCCAAGCACGGTAATCCGCATCGGAAGTCGATTTGACGTTAAACGTCATTTTCGCGAATTGCTCGCCCGTGAAGTTTGCGCCCATTCCAAGGAAGTCGCCAACCTCGTCAGCTTGCAAATACAAGGTCATAGCCATGCCGCTCATCGCGTAAATCTGGCCGCCGAGCTGCGGAATCCAGAAGGAGTTCATCGCTTGGTCAGCCGTTACGCGGAAGCGAATCGGCGTATCCTCCGGAATTTGAAGGTAGTTAACGGTGGAAATGCCCTCATCCGGATAAGTGAAAAGCCATTTCCAGTCAAGCGATGTTGCTTCGATTGTAATCGGCTGTTTAGCCGACTCAAGCGGTTTGCTTGGTTCAAGATCATACGTGTATTTGATCGTCACCGTCGCCAGAATAGCGATAATGATGATAGGGATCGCCCACCAAATGGTCTCCAGCTTTGTGCTGTGCTCCCAGTTAGGCTGGTAGCCGGCTTTGTTATCTTTCTTATCGCGGTAACGCCATACGATAATCGCAGTCAGGATCAGGACCGGAACGAGAATGATCGCACACAGCCAGACAGTGATCCAGATAAGATCTTTTTGCGATTCGCCGATTGGCCCCTTAGGATCGAGGACAACGTATTGGTCGCTGCAGCCGGACAGCATAACGGCTATCAGCATAATCATCAACGGAACCAGAAAGCGAATGTACTTTCTCATGATTTGTTTCAACTCCTCAATATTGCTTCTTGTCATTAAGATTAGCAGAAGTCGCTCAAAATAACTGCTGGCTTAACAATTACGACAACAATTCGTCTTTTTTCTGTAAAAGAAAGTTCACTATATTGACAACTGTACCTTTTTTCCTTGGAAATAAAACACAAAAAAACCGCCTCCCGTCAATATTGACGGAAAGGCGGCTTTTTAAAAGCGAATTTGGCTTCACAAAATCGGATTGGATGGATCATCGTTTTGTTCGTCTTCTTTTGCCTGATGGATTCTTGCATGGACCAGACCGATAGCTGTGCCGATCGTATAAATAAATACGCTGCCAACAAGGCAACCTACGCCAATCATCAGAGTTGTATTCTTATCGCTAAAGTGGCTGATTTTGATTAGGCATAACAAAACGCCTACTGTCAAACATGTCCATGCAAATATAGTCATTAGAGTAACAAGACGTTTCACGCTAGCAGCTGTTACTTCCGAATCCGACTTTACATTGCTTACCGTTGCAGTTTTCGTAGCCATCTGAAACACTCCCATAAAGTTTGTAAGTGCTTACTTCTTGGTTCTACTATACCACAGTATATGACGTTTGTTCAAAGAAATTTCACTTTTTGATCATATTTCGGACAAATTTGTATTCCAGGACATGCTAATTCTTCCACCAGCGCTTCAAATCATTCCACCAGGTTCGGCTGTTATCCTTGGTCGCGTTGTCCGCAGGGGCATCTTTCGCCGCAGGTCCGCCGCAAACCTCGGTAGGCTCCGTGCCCGCCACAAAGGACTCAAGCCGTTTGCTCGCGCAGGTGGCTGCTGCTAGTTTGCCGCTCGCCGGATCGACGTATACGTTAACAACGCCGTCCGGAATCGGAAAGATCTTAGGCGGTATGGCAGATAGCGCCTGCTCGGTAAACTGGGCGAAGATTGGAGCAGCGCGGTGCGCTTCGGTCACGGTTAGCTTGCGGTTCTTGTCATACCCTACCCAAACGGCGGTCGCCAGCTCCGGGGTATAGCCGACCAGCCAAGCATCCGTTGAGGTGGTTCCCGTCTTGCCGGCAACCGGTCTTTTAATAATGGAAGAAACCCGGTTAGCCGTGCCGCCTCCTTCGAACACGCTCTCCATTAGACTAGTCATCACGTAAGCTTCGGCCGGATTAATAACCTGCTCTTCGTGATGCTCCGCTTCATATATAATGTGTCCGTTCTTATCGGTGATGCGCAGAATCGCAACAGGCTCTACCTTTACGCCGCCGTTTGCGATAACGGAGAATGCGGAGGCCATCTCAAGCGGACTAACCGGGAAGGTGCCAAGCGCCAGGGAAGGAACCGGGTTCATCGGGCTTGTAATGCCCAGCTTGCGTGCCGTCTCGATTACGCGGTCGGCGCCCACCGTCATAATGGTGTTCACGGCGTAGATGTTATCCGAGCTCGCAATCGCCGTGCGCATATCAATGAAGTCGTTAAAGTATTTGTCGTTATAGTTATGCGGCTCATACTTTTTTCGTCCTTCATCGTAGGTAAAGACGGTTGGCTCGCTCTTGAACCGGGTGACCGGCGTCATAAAGCCGCTGTGCAGCGCCGTCAAATACAGCACCGGCTTGAACGAGGATCCGGGCTGTCGGGTTTCGGCAAGCGCCCGGTTGAACTGATTCGTCTTATAGTCGCGTCCGCCGACCATTGCTTTTATATACCCGTTGCGCGGGTCAATAGAAACAAGCGCCGCCTGCTGCTCTTCGCTGCCGGCAAGGCCATTCTTGACGGCATCCTCAGCGGCGCGCTGCGCGGCAGAGTCCAGCGTGGTATAGATCGTAACGCCGCCTTCATTAAATAGCTGCTCATTGATGCCCAGCTTGTCGACGGCTATGTAACGGATATAATCGCGGAAATAGGGAGCAAAGCCCGCCTGCTCGCCGGAACCTAGCGGCTGGAAGTTCAGGACTTCCTTATAAGCCGCGTCGGCTTGCTCCTGCGTAATGTCGCCGGATTCGGTCATGGCATGCAGGATGTTCAACTGCCGGTCTTTCGCGTTCTTCATATCCATAAACGGCGAGTAGTATTTGGGTCCCTTCGGAATGCCGGCCAGCATCGCGCTTTCCGCAAGCGATAACTGCGAAGCATGCTTTTTGAAATACAGCTGGGAAGCCGCTTCAATTCCGTAGGCGCCATGACCGTAATAGATCTGATTCAGGTAAAGGCTCAGAATCTCATCCTTGGAGTAATTCATCTCCAGCTGGACCGTATACATGGCTTCCTTCAGCTTGCGCTGCCATGTCTTCTCGTGAGTGAGATACAGGTTGCGGGCAAGCTGCTGCGTCAGGGTACTGGCTCCCTGCTTGGCCGACATGGTCTCCACGTTGACCAGAACGGCACGGGCCATTCCTTTCATATCAAACCCTTTGTGCTCGTAGAAGCGGTGGTCTTCGATCGCCAGCGTCGCCTCCACCAGGTAAGGTGAAATTTCTTTGAGCGGTACGGAGCTGCGATTCTCTCCGGTATGGAACGTATCGATTACCTGCCCCTGCAGATCAAGCATGCGGGAGGATTGGCTAATCGAAGTAACCGGAAGAGATTGAAACTTTAAATAGAGGAGCATGGACACGATGCCAAGCACGACAATAGCGGAAACGGCTGCGGTTAAGCGCAGGCTTTTTTTGAACCTCATAACATGAGGAAGAAAACGTTCGGTTATAATAGGAAAAGCATATTTGCGGCGCGGCTTGCCCGGCCTGATCTGGTGCTTCTTCATGATGGTGCTCCCTTCGCAAGAACGACCTTTTCCTTAGTATGGAAAAACGCGGGGGCCGATATTCATGGAAGCGAGCAGAAAAGGTTGATTTTTCGCCCCGAACTACTATAATACATGGTGAACCATTGACGGAAAGAAGGGATTTATCGAAATGGAATTGTGGTATACGGAAAAACAAACCGAGAACTTCGGCATTACGGCGAAGATTACAAAGACGTATGTAAATGAACAAACTGAGTTTCAACAGCTCGATATGATCGAAACGGAAGAATTCGGCACCATGCTGGTTCTTGACGGTATGGTCATGACTACGGTTAAAGATGAGTTCGTGTATCACGAAATGGTAGCCCATCCGGTACTCTTCACGCATCCGAACCCGGAGCATGTGCTCGTAGTAGGCGGCGGCGACGGCGGCGTAATCCGTGAAATTATGAAGCATCCGAAAGTGAAGAAAGCCGTTCTCGTTGATATCGACGGCAAGGTTATCGAGTATTCGAAGAAATACCTGCCGACTATCGCAGGCGAGCTGGACAACCCTCGCGTTGAAGTGCTCGTAAACGACGGCTTCATGCATATTCATGATCATAAAAATACTTACGATGTCATCATGGTAGACTCCACGGAGCCGGTTGGCCCAGCGGCTAACCTGTTCACGCGCGGCTTCTACCAAGGCATCTACGAAGCGCTGAAGGAAGACGGCATCTTCGTGGCTCAAACCGACAACCCTTGGTTCAAGGCCGACCTGATTCAAAGCGTAAACAAAGACGTGAAGGAAGTATTCCCGATCGTTCGCGTATACGGCGCTAACATTCCGACTTACCCAAGCGGACTGTGGACCTTTACAATGGGCAGCAAGAAGTACGATCCGCTTGAAGTGGACGAAGCTTCCATCGCTGATATCCCAACGAAGTACTATACTCCGCGCCTTCACAAAGCGGCATTTGTTCTGCCTAAATTTGTTGAAGATCTCGTGAAGTAATATTTAATAGTAACGTTTCATGCGAAGAGACGACCTTCTTCCGCGGCTTTCAATAAGCTGCGAATGAGGCGTCTCTTTTTATTTTTAAGGCGCTGCTGGTGTAGAATACGTAGTGAAGATCTTTGATGCAGGAGCTAAAAGGAGTGGACGGTATATGGAGCAGGAGCAAACGGAGCGCATCTATTCATTCCCGCCGGTCATTGACGAGCGGGCTCGCGTATTGGTGCTGGGTACGGCGCCAAGCGTGAAATCGCTGGAGCACCGGCAGTTCTACGGTCATCCACGCAATTATTTTTGGGGAATGGTGTATGGCTTGTTTGGCGCGGGAGCACCGGATGAGGATTACGGGAAGCGTCTTGCTTTTTTGCAGGACCATCATATGGCCGTGTTTGACGTCATCAAGTCCTGCGAACGGCCCGGCAGCCTTGACGTAAACATCAAGAACGAGGAGCCCAATGATCTGCCGGCTTTGGCGGGCAAGTATCCGGGACTGAAATGCTTTGCTTTTAATGGAAGCAAGGCATACGATACGTTCCGTAAATATTTCCGCGATCATCCGGCACTGCAGCATCTTACCCTTTTGAAACTGCCTTCGACAAGTCCCATTCCCACGCAGAAGATGCGCAATCTGGAGGACCGGATCGGAGCTTGGAAAGCAATTGTTCCGTACTTGGAGTTACCGGAATAGCGCGCAATCGTTGAAATTAAGGGGCTTCCTGTATATAGTAGTAACATACGAGAAGACTGGAGATATAGGAGCTTTTGCGATGCAAGACAGAATGGCGGTTAAAATTACGCTGACAAGCACCCAGGATGGGGAGTCCGTCGTACATACGTATTCGGGGGAATGGTTCCGGAAGGAACGGACGGTTTATATCCGGTGCGAAGAGCCGGTGGAGGGAAGTGCTTCTCCCATCAGGACCCTTGTGCGTTACCGGAAGGACGAGCTGTTGATCACGCGCCGGGGCGTCGTGGAATCGGAGCAGCTGTTCGTGCCCGGAGAAATGCGAAGAAGCGGCTACTACCGCTCTCCCTATACATCGTTCCAGATGGAGACGGCAACCGCATTTATTGAACTCAAGGGAGAGGGCGGCGAGAAGCAGGCTTCCGCAGAACCTCCATTCGCGATTGAGTGGCAGTATGAACTATGGATGAATGAACATTTATCGGGCCGGTTTCTGAACCGGCTCCATATACAGGAGGAGAAACAATGAGTACGAACGTGTTGGAGCAAATGTATGAGAAGGTGAAGGAGGCGATTGCGGACGCGGCGGTAACAGGCGGTCTTGCGGCTCGCGAGGAGCTTCCTGCCTTTGTGCTGGAGGTGCCGAAGGATAAAGCGCACGGCGACCTGGCAACAAACGCGGCTATGCAGCTTACCAAGCTGGCGAAGAAAAACCCGCGCCAAATCGCCGAGACGATTATCGCCAACCTGAACGGCGAGAAGTTCGGCATCCAATCGGCCGAGATTGCCGGCCCGGGCTTTATTAATTTCCGCATGGACAAAAGCTATTTATATTCCGTTATCGGCGAGATTACGGCTGCGGGAGTCAACTATGGACGCACCAAAGAAGGAGCCGGCCAACGCGTGGAAGTCGAATTCGTCAGCGCAAATCCGACAGGCAACCTTCACCTTGGCCATGCGCGCGGCGCGGCCGTGGGCGATGCGCTCTGCAACGTGCTCGATTTCGCAGGTTATGAAGTAACCCGCGAGTACTATATTAATGACGCGGGCAACCAGGTCAACAACCTGGCGCGCTCGATTGAAGCGCGTTACCGCCAAGCGCTTGGTCAAGACGCGGAAATGCCGGAAGACGGCTACCATGGCGAAGACATCGTTGGTTTCGGCAAGCTGCTTGCAGAAGAGAAAGGCGATAGTCTTCTATCGCTGTCCGATGAAGAGCGCTTTGCCTACTTCCGTCAATACGGATTGGAAAAAGAACTCGATAAAATCAAACGCGACCTTGGACGCTTCCGCGTCAACTTCGATATCTGGTATAGCGAAACTTCGCTGTATGAGAGCGGCCGAGTGGAAAAGGCGCTTGAGGCGCTTAAGGCCAAAGGACAAGTGTACGAGGAAGAAGGCGCTACGTGGCTGTCGACGATGCCTTACGGCGACGACAAGAACCGCGTGCTTGTGAAAAATGACGGCTCTTACACTTATTTGACGCCGGACATTGCTTACCACCAAGACAAATTCAGCCGCGGCTACGACCGGATGATCAACATCTGGGGCGCCGATCACCACGGCTATATCCCTCGCGTGAAAGCTGCTATGGCAGCGCTTGGCAATGATCCCGACAAGCTGGTCGTATTGATCGCTCAGATGGTAAGCCTGTTCCAGGACGGCGAAAAAGTGAAAATGTCCAAGCGTACCGGCAAAGCCGTTACGATGCAGGATCTGATGGACGAGGTTGGCGTCGACGCCATTCGTTACTTCTTCACGATGCGCAGCATGGACTCGCATCTGGATTTCGATATGGACCTTGCCATCTCGACTTCGAACGAGAACCCTGTCTTCTACGTGCAATATGCGCATGCCCGCATTTGCAGCATCTTCCGCCAGGCGGAGGAGCAAAACGTTGCCCTCCTGCCGATCGGCGACATCGACTTCGGCAAGCTTTCGTCCGAAGCCGAATTCGACCTGCTTCGCAAGCTCGGCGAGCTGCCGCAGGAAGTGTCGGAAGCTGCGGCTCAATACGCGCCGCATCGCTTGATCCGCTACGTGTATGAACTGGCTTCGCAGTTCCACAGCTATTACAAAGCCGAGCGCGTCATTACCGAAGACGCGACTCAGACCCAGGCGCGCATCGCGTTGCTTGGCGCTGTCCGCATCGTTATCGCCAACACGCTCCGCCTCGTTGGCGTATCGGCTCCGGAGCGGATGTAATCCGCTTCCGTCACGCATTCCGCAGCAGGTGGTTGATCGCCTGCTCACAGCAAAGCCGCCAGTTCAAGCTGGCGGCTTTGCTGTGTTTGGTGGTTTTTGGTTCTTGCTGGCGCCGCAGTAGCATCGAATTTCGCTTACGGCCTCGAGGCAAATAACAAATCATGCTTGCTATGCGCGAAGATGGCATCTGATCTTAGATTTCCGAAGTACAGTATCTTTTTTCTGTCAGCATGTACTTCGTTGCCACTGGTTTTCCCGTACATTGTACGGAATACAGTAAATTCAACCCTTTAAGTAAAGAAACACAACTTACATTGCATTTAATGCAGTATATCAACTCTAATGAGGCACTAAACGGCCGTTTCAGCCCAATTGTAATGTATTCGATACAACGTAGTTCTCCACATTTGCCGAATTAAGGCCAATATCCTGCATTTAATACAGCGTAGCAATCGCTATAATCCTACACGAAAGAAACCGTTCCGGGGAAAATCCCAGGAACGGTTTCTTTACGTCCCTCAATAGGACCGATGAGTGCGGGCAAGGACCGTGTATCTCCCGGAGGAGCGCAGCGCTTGCCTTTGACGACTGAGAAATCTCGTTTATAATGAGTACATTCAAATTTCTTAGCGTCAACAGCAACCGGAGGGAGATACATTGTTCGCCGCCAGTCTCCTCACGGCAAGCAAAGTCCTTCCCTCATCTATCGGTCCGCCGCCCCCAACATCTTCATCACGTCAATCTCCCCGGTATACCGGGGAGCCTTTGTGCTTCGAAGCGGCAGGTACGACTTTTTCAGAATCGCTTTAATCTCCGCGGGAGACAATCCCGGCTTATGAGCCAGCAGCAAAGCGATGGCCCCGCTGACATGGGAGGTAGCCATCGATGTTCCGCTCATCTCGTGATACTTGCCGCGGAGCCAAGCGGAAAAAATTTTGTCGCCGGGTGCGTAAATGTCAATAAACGTGCCCCGGTTGCTGAACGGCGCGATGCGCCGCAGCTTGTTTGTTGCCCCGACCGAGATCGTCTGCGGATATCTGGCCGGATAATCGACAGTCCGGCGTTTGCCGTCGTTGCCCGAAGACGCAACAACGATAACGCCGGCATTATAAGCGTTGTTTATCGCATTGAGGAGAGCTTTGCTGCGCGTCTTCATGCCAAAGCTCATGTTAATAATGTTGACCCGGTTGCGGACGCACCAATCGATGCCGAGAATAATGTCGGATACAAAGGCGCTTCCGTTATGGTCGAATGCTTTTACCGGGAGAATTTGCGCCCGCGGCGCAATGCCGATCATGCCTTGCACCTGGTTGGCGGCTGCGATTGTGCCCGCGATGTGCGTGCCGTGACCGTTGTCGTCATGAGGCAGCATGCTGCGGTTGAGCAGGTTAATGCCGCGCGACAGCGATTGGCGGATATCGGGATGGCTAAAGTCTACGCCGGTATCGATGACGCCGATTTTGACGCGGTGTCCGGTCGTCGTGCTCCAGGCAAGCGGGGCTTTGATTTGCTGAACGCCCCAGGGGATGCCTTTTTCCAATGGCATGGTTTTCGCTGCGGTGTGAACGGTAATACGGCGGTCGTCCTCGATCCATACGCCGCCGGAAAAGCCGGATAAAGTTGCTTCGACAGGGAGCTGACAAGATATTGCACGAATGATGCGCATTTGCTTAACCGGCTTCAGTTCCGGGGATGCTGTCGATGCTTCTGACCATTCCTGCAGAAACCGTCGATAGTCACCTTGCTGCTGAAATCGGATAATCCGATTTTTTGTCGTTTGGCCCGTGCAAGCCATCGTGTCCTTCAACCAATGGAGAAAAGCGGTGATGTCCAATTACGCGTCCCCTCCCGACGGACGATGCTGAACTATTGTATGAAACGGGGAGTTCGGCCGCATGAGCAACTTGCCTTTTTTCAGATAATTAGGCATGGAGCCGTGTCAAAACGCCGTGAAGGACATAGGATGATGTAAGAGTTCTAACGACTCTTACGCTCCGGTCCCGCATTACTCGATGCGTGCTCCGGATGGATACAGTCAAAGCGAAGGGACAGCCCTTCGCTTTTTTCTTTTGCAGGGAACATTTGCATAGGCGAGAAGCAGCCGGGAGACAGCTTGCTTTTTTGAATAAAATAGGTTTTACTATACTGTGATATTGGTTATGATTACGAAAGTATGAAGATAGCAAGAGAGGATGTGTCCATGTGAGCAACGGCAATATTGCATTGAAGCTCGATCCTGAACGGTTGAAGGAAATGCCTATGGTGGACCTGGCGTTTGAAGTGCTGAAATCCGCTAATACGCCTTACTACTACCGTGACCTGATGATGGAAATTGCGAAAATTCGCGGATTGTCTGCGGATCAAATCAATCAAGTGATCGCTCAAGTATATACGGAGATTAACATTGACGGCCGTTTCGCCTGCGTCGGCAGCAACATGTGGGGGCTGAAACGCTGGTATCCGGTTGAACGCAATGAAGATCCGATTACAAACGCTAAGCGTCCGCGCATTATTAACGATGACGACGATGACGATGAGGATCTGTTCGCGGACGAGGAAGATGATTCGTACGCAGCCGAAGAAGAGGATTACGATTCTTACGATGAAGACCGCGAATTCGGCGAAGCCGACGCAGAAGAAGAAGTCGATGAAGAGGTTGGCATCGAAGACGAAGAGCTCGAAGATGAAGAAGTTGACGAGGAACTCGACGCTGATGCCGAGCTTGACGACGAAGACTCCGAAGACGAAGATTTTGAAGACGACGAGGAAGAAGAAGACGATAAATAATCTCCCTCCGGCTTGCCGTGTTTAAGCTTGACAGTCCGCATACGGGCAGAGTAAACTATTGCATGGGCTTTAAGATTCGGTTAACGTACCGCATAAGCAGCAATGGCTTACCTTCCCGTTTTTGAGGGATACAAGCCTCTGCGGATTTAGCATTTGCCGCGTTTTACCGGCAAGCTACACGTTATAATAATATGCCAAATGAAAAGTGCCCCGTGAAGACGGGTGTCACTTTTTTTGTTTGTAGAAGCAAGTTAGAAGCAAGTTCAGGAACCTGATTTGTTCATCCATAAACTGGACAGAGGAATAGAGAGTCTGCTAATCCATGTTTATTGTGCAAATGGGATAACCTAAACATAACCAGAGGAGCATGGAGGGTATTAGCAAAGTGACAAAATATATTTTTGTAACCGGGGGCGTCGTTTCATCGCTTGGCAAAGGAATTACCGCTGCATCACTCGGCCGTCTGCTTAAGAACAGAGGGTTGAAAGTAACGATTCAAAAGTTCGATCCTTATATCAACGTTGACCCGGGAACGATGAGCCCGTACCAGCATGGCGAAGTATTCGTAACAGACGACGGTGCGGAAACAGACCTTGACCTTGGGCATTATGAACGGTTTATCGATATTAACCTGACGAAGTACAGCAGCGTTACGACAGGCAAGATTTATTCGAACGTTATCTCCAAGGAACGCCGCGGTGAATATCTGGGCGGAACGGTTCAGGTTATCCCGCACATTACGAACGAAATCAAGGAGCGCGTATACCGCGCTGGCAAAGAAGCCGGCTCCGACGTTGTAATCACCGAAATCGGCGGTACGGTGGGCGACATCGAAAGCTTGCCTTTCCTTGAAGCAATCCGCCAAATCAAAAGCGATATCGGGCGCGACAACGTGATGTACATTCACGTAACGCTTATTCCATACATCAAAGCAGCGGGCGAAGTGAAAACCAAGCCAACGCAGCATAGCGTAAAAGAACTCCGCAGCATCGGCATTCAGCCTAACGTTATCGTATGCCGTACCGAGCATGCGCTGTCGGAAGACCTGAAACGCAAGATCGGCTTGTTCTGCGACATCGACGCTAACGCGGTTGTTGAATGTATCGATGCTTCGACTTTGTATGAAGTACCGCTGATGCTTCGCGAGCAAGGTCTCGACGATATCGTGGTGAACCATCTGAAGCTTACGACGAACCAACCGGACATGACGCAATGGGAAGATCTTGTAAACCGCGTAAAATCGTTGCATAAAACGACGGAAATCGCCATTGTCGGCAAATACGTTGCGCTCCATGACGCTTACCTTTCCATCGTTGAAGCTCTGGGCCATGCGGGTATCGATGCGGACTCCGAAGTGAAGCTTCGCTGGGTGAACGCGGAAGAGATCGACGACGAGAACGTTTCGGAAATGCTGAAAGGCGTACACGGTATTCTTGTGCCTGGCGGCTTTGGCGATCGCGGTATTGAAGGGAAAGTTTCGGCTATCCGTTATGCCCGCGAGCAGCAAATTCCGTTCTTCGGCATTTGCCTTGGCATGCAGGTTGCCGTTATCGAATACGCGCGCAGCGTAGCCGGCCTGTCGGGCGCGAACAGCGCGGAGATCAATCCGTCGACGCCGTATCCGGTTATCGACCTTCTGCCGGACCAGAAAGACATCGAGGACATGGGCGGCACGATGCGTCTTGGCCTTTACCCTTGCAAATTGAAGCCGGGATCGCTTGCGGCTACTGAATATAACGATGAGCTTGTTTATGAGCGTCACCGTCACCGGTATGAATTCAATAACGAGTACCGTGAGCGCATTGAATCGGCGGGTCTTCGCATTTCCGGCACTTCGCCGGACGGCCGTCTGGTGGAAATGGTGGAGCTTCCGGAGCATCCATGGTTCCTCGCGGTTCAATTCCATCCGGAATTCACTTCCCGTCCGAACCGTCCTCAACCGCTCTTCCGCGGCTTTGTGCGTGCGGCTTTGAAATACTCCGGACAGTAAGAACAGCTGTTCTGACATCCGATGTCTCCAATTTTTTTAGTGGAAAAGCAGGATAATGTACCTCTCCGCGCGAATATATTAACGATTATGGAAGAGTTGACCAGTTGTGGGTCGAGTCGCGGGAGGTAAATATCTTGGAGAAGAAGAAGCTATTAATCGTTGATGATCAGAATGGCATCCGTGTGCTTCTGATGGAAGTGTTCAGCAGTGAAGGCTACAATACTTTCCAAGCTTCAAACGGTAGGTTGGCACTGGAAATCGTAAAAGCCGAGAATCCTGACCTCGTTCTGCTTGATATGAAGATTCCGGGGATGGACGGACTTGAAATTTTAAAGCATGTGAAGGCAATTAACCGTGATATCAAAGTCATCATGATGACGGCTTACGGCGAGCTTGACATGATCAAGGAAGCGACCGATCTGGGGGCTGTTATGCATTTCACGAAACCGTTCGATATCGATGAGATGCGGATTGCGGTTAATATGCAGCTTCACGGCGGCAATTCCAATAACCGCTTTGCGGTAGGGTCCTAAGGGACCCTTTTTTTTATGAGAATTCCCTTTTAAAAGGATTAATTCGCACCCCCTATATTAAAGGTTTCTAACCCGTTGCCTACTTCTGTAAGAGAAATACCATTCCCTGTCCCGATATGGTATAATGGCTCAGAATCAACGGTCTAATAGACATGTTAATCTTTTATTAACGATAAAATTTCGCTTCGCAAAGAAGCAAAAACAAGCAAAGTGTACTAAATAGGAGTACGGGATAATGAGCCGCCCATCACGGCGAGCGTGTCAGTATAAGCTCGCGCCATATGGCGGTTTTCCTATGTTTCTTCTTACATTTCGGGAGGACTATATTTGATGGAGAAATTGATGATACGCGGTGGACGTCCGCTGCGGGGCACCGTCCAAATAAGCGGAGCAAAGAACAGTGCCGTCGCTCTGGTTCCGGCTGCCATATTGGCAGAATCAGAAGTGGTATTGGACAATTTGCCCCATTTGAGCGATGTTGTCGTATATAGTGAGATCCTGCAGGACCTCGGTGCTGTCGTAAGCTGGCAGGGCGATGTCATGAAGATTGATCCTTCGCGGCTTGAATCGAAACCGATGCCAAATGGAAAAGTGAAGCTGCTGCGTGCTTCTTATTATTTGATGGGTGCCATGCTTGGACGCTTTGGGGAAGCGATTATCGGATTGCCTGGCGGATGTAATTTCGAGCCAAGACCAATCGATCAGCATATTAAAGGCTTTGAGGCTCTGGGTGCTACCGTTACCAACGAACAAGGCTCGATGCGGATTCATGCCAAAGAGCTGCGCGGAGCGAAAATTTATCTCGACGTTGTCAGCGTTGGCGCGACCATTAATATAATGCTTGCGGCCTCCCGGGCCAAAGGCTCTACGATTATCGAAAATGCGGCAAAAGAGCCTGAGATTATAGATGTGGCAACGCTTCTGAACGCGATGGGCGCAAGGATCAAGGGTGCGGGTACGGAGACGATCCGGATTGAAGGGGTGGACAGCATGCATGGTTGCCGCCATTCGATTATTCCGGACCGGATTCAGGCAGGCACTTACATGATTGCTGCAGCGGCAACGCGCGGAGACGTTACCATCGACAACGTTATTCCGAAGCATATGGAAGCCATGACTGCAAAGCTTGAAGAAATGGGCGTAACCGTTCAGGAAATGGACGAGTCTATCCGTATAATCGGCGCTCCGGAGTATACGGCTGTTGACGTGAAAGCTCTGGTTTATCCAGGTTTTGCAACGGACCTACAGTCTCCGATGACAACGCTGCTTGCCCAGGCCAAGGGCGTCAGCATCCTGAGCGATTATGTCTACAGCAACCGTTTCAAGCATGTGCCGGAACTCAACCGGATGGGCGCGAATATTCGCGTGGAGGGCCGTTCCGCCATTATTGAGGGCGGAGAGTTTTTTGCGGCGAAGGTTAAAGCCGCCGATCTGCGGGCAGGCGCGGCGCTTGTGATCGCCGGTCTTACCGTCAAAGAAGGAATTACGGAGATCACTGGCGTAGAATATATTGACCGCGGTTACGACAATCTCGTTGATAACCTGCGCAGACTTGGTGCGGATGTTTGGCGGGAAACGGAATAATTTTTATTTTTAACGGAGCAAAACACCCGATTTGGCGTTTTTCTGGTAGCCTGAACGAATAGAATTCGTCAAATCGGGTATATAATGATAGCTAAAACTGAATACAAAGTGGTGAGAATATGACAGATCTTCAGATCTCCGATCTCGAAGAAATGAAGCTGACCGAGTTGTACAAATTGGCGAAGCAGTATCAAATACCGTACTACGGCCAGCTGAAGAAGAAGGAATTAATATTTGCGATTTTACGGGCACAAGCGGAAAAAAGCGGCCTCATGTTTATGCAGGGTGTACTTGAAACATTGCCGGAAGGCTTCGGCTTCTTGCGGCCAATCAACTATTTGCCTAGCAAAGAGGATATTTATATCTCTGCTTCCCAGATTCGAAAATTCGACTTGCGTACCGGCGACCTTGTATCGGGCAAATGCCGGCTGCCGAAAGACTCTGAGAAATACTTTGGTCTCCTCCAGGTAAACGCCGTAAACGGCACCGATCCTGCGCAAGCGGCCGAAAGACTTCATTTTCCCGCTCTAACTCCTCTTTATCCACAGAAAAAGCTCGTGCTGGAAACGGCATCTTCCAAACTTTCTACTCGAATTATGGACTTACTTGCGCCTGTTGGCCTTGGTCAACGCGGACTGATTGTAGCTCCGCCAAAAGCGGGTAAAACCTTGCTGCTCAAAGAAATAGCGAACAGTATTTCGACGAATCACCCGGATATCGAGTTGTTTGTGCTGCTTATTGATGAACGCCCCGAGGAAGTAACGGATATGCAGCGTTCCGTGAAGGGTGAAGTTATTGCTTCGACGTTTGATGAAGTGCCTGAGAACCATATAAAAGTAGCCGAGCTTGTGCTTGAACGGGCACTGCGTCTGGTAGAACACAAGAAAGACGTTGTTATTTTGCTCGACAGCATTACCCGTCTTGCCCGTGCTTATAACCTGGTTGTGCCGCCATCCGGACGTACGCTTAGCGGCGGTATCGATCCGGCAGCTTTCCATCGTCCGAAGCGCTTCTTTGGCGCGGCCCGGAATGTGGAAGAGGGCGGCAGCTTGACGATTCTAGCGACGGCGCTTATCGAGACCGGCTCGCGTATGGATGACATCATTTATGAAGAATTTAAAGGTACGGGCAATATGGAGCTGCATCTTGACCGCAAGCTTGCAGAACGCCGTATTTTCCCCGCGCTCGATATCCGCAGATCGGGTACGCGCCGCGAAGAAATGCTTTTATCGAAAGAAGAATTGGATAAATTATGGGTTGTGCGCCGCAATATGACCGATACGCCTGACTTCGTCGACGGCTTCCTGAAGAAGCTCGCCGATTCGAAGACGAATGAGGAATTCCTGATGTCGCTTGACGCATCGGAAGATAAACCTGCCCCGCAGCAGCGGACAAGCGCAGGTACGGGTACTACAGGCGCGGGACTCAAAAGCAGCGCAGCAACCGGAAGGCGACCGGCACCGCGCACGACGC
Source organism: Paenibacillus sp. ATY16 (assembly GCF_003399985.2). Classification (NCBI taxonomy): domain Bacteria; kingdom Bacillati; phylum Bacillota; class Bacilli; order Caryophanales; family Paenibacillaceae; genus Paenibacillus; species Paenibacillus sp. ATY16. Next base: position 53,596 of record NZ_NMOK02000047.1, read on the forward strand.
ACGGCTCCTAGTGCCGCCGGAAGGAGGACATCAAGATGAATCTCGTATACGCGGATGAGAAAGGCAATGTGTTTGATCATCCTGACTATATAGCGCTTGGGCGCAGCGGCGATATGATCGTCGAATTAATGGAGGACGAGTTGATCCCTCTGCCAAGGGGAGCTACGCTCGTAGGGCTGCCCCATACCCGTCCAGTCTTTATGGATCCGGATACCGGCGAAATGAAAATGCTCTCCGGCAATTACCAGGCTGTAGGCGCGTTGTTGCCGCAGGGTTATACCCGGCTGGCGCTGCCAAGCTATGTGAAGACCGATAAGAATGAGAAGTTTCCGCTCTTTGGCTACACCTCTGTCGTTTGGAAGGACGGCGGTTTTTATGTGGCGGCGGAGCAAAGCGATGATCCGTACAAATGGGATCCGCTTAACTGCGACCGGGGAGATGTCCGCAAAGGAGTAGAACTGCTGACTGCCAAATACCCGGAGAACAGACTGTACAAGCATTTGTCGCATTGCGCCCTTGGCTACGAATGCTTAACATCCTCCAACACGTTCCTTCAGCGCTGGGAGGGCGGGGTACCCGTTTCTTATTCCTGCAACGCGGGATGCTTCGGCTGCATTTCGGAGCAGCCGGATGACAGCGGGTTTGTTGCGCCTCAGACGCGGATGAACTTCAAGCCTACGGTGGATGAGATCGTGGAAGTGATGCTGGAGCACCTGAAAACGCCGGAATCGATCATCAGCTTTGGCCAAGGCTGCGAAGGCGAGCCTTCCACGCAGGCCAAAATCATCGTGGAAGCGATGAAGATCGTTAGAAGCCGGACAAACCAGGGCTATATCAATATCAATACGAATGCCGGACTTACGGACTTCATGCGCGCAATCGTCGACGCGGGTCTTGACCTGATGCGCGTCAGCACGATAAGCGCTATTGACGAGCATTACAATGCTTACTACAAGCCGCGCGCATATACGCTTGCCAATGTGGAGAAATCCTTGAAGTACGCGACGGATAAAGGGGTATACACCTCCATCAACTACTTGATCTTCCCCGGGGTAACCGACCGCGAAGAAGAGATCGAGGCGATGATCGGATTCGCGAAGCGGACCGGACTTAAGCTTATTCAAATGCGCAACCTGAATATCGATCCGGAGAGCTACCTGCAGTTGATTCCTCCTGCCAAAGGCGAGATTTACGGGATGAAGCAGATGCTTGAAATCTTCCGCGAAGAGCTGCCGGATGTCGTTATCGGCTCGTACACGCATCTTCCGCCGGCGGCGGCGCGCAAGTAGCTGGCAAAACATCGGCATTGCATGCTTGTAATGGTCGTGCTATAATCCGAGTTGTGTGATTTATAACTCTGGATCCGCATGTGGTTCAGGGCAGAAAGAGGTGAACGAGATGAAACAAGGTATTCATCCGACATACCACGTATCCAACATCACTTGCGCTTGCGGTAACACGTTCGAGACAGGTTCGATCAAATCGAATCTTCGCGTAGAGGTTTGTTCCGCATGTCACCCGTTCTTCACGGGTAAGCAAAAGTTCTTGGATGCAGGCGGTCGCGTCGATCGTTTCAAAAAGAAATACGGCATCTAATCTCTGCCGCATAAATTGGCAGAATAAGAAAACCTCCCTTAGCCATCCTATGGTTAAAGGGAGGTTTTTTGATTGCTTACCAAAAAGATGCTGCGCCGCAAGCTGCGCTTAATATTTATGGGATTCGCGATACCGGCATTGGTCATCGCTAGTTTGACCGGCTGTGCTGCCGACGGGGTGAACAATGGGCACCGGACGAATGACGGCAAGGTGGAAACCTATGGCCATGACGGATACATGGGTTATTCCAACAGCAACCCGAACCTGCCTAATAACAAGACATTCCTTAATTACGAGACGGACAGGAAGCTTATTAATCAGGTGCTGCAGCCAATCGACGGAATCAAAAGCAGTCGTGTCGCGTTTAATGGCGGGGATCTCACCGTTCATATCAAGGCTGCTTCCAATCTGACGGACGCTCAGCTTGAGGCGCTGCGCGCAAAGACGGAGCAGGCTGTTCAGCTTAACATGCCGCGCTACCATGTCAAAGTGAAAGCATCCCGTTAATCCTAACTACCATTTTCCTACGGTTGCGCTTTGCGTTTGGATGGGCTATACTTAGTTTTGCCGTGCTAGATGGGGAGTTAGCGGTGCCCTGTAACTCGCAATCCGCTTTAGCGAGGTTGAATTCCTGCTTTAGGTTATGTGATGCAGGGTTTGGCGCTTGCAATCAGTGTTGACGGTTGGGTCCTCCGCAATGGACGCTTGTGAACCTGGTCAGGTCCGGAAGGAAGCAGCCATAAGCAAGTTTGTTCATGTGCCGGGGGAGTGCCTGACCCGAGCTGAGACGCAAGAGTGCCGCCTGGATCGCATGTTATCGAGGGCAGGTGCACGGTTCATCATTTTCATAGTTTAAGTGAAGGAACACCAGCGATGGGGATCTGTTTTGAAGAAGCAGATGCCGGAAATGCGGGTGTTTTTGTTTTGCTTATAGACATCATGATGTATAATAGAGAACAAGAATGAGCAAGCCGAAGGGAACGTAAACGCGTGAGTCATATTGCATTATATCGTGCCTGGCGTCCGCAGACGTTCCAGGACATGGTTGGACAACGGCATATTATACAAACGCTGCAAAATGCGATTCGGGAGAATCGGGTTTCGCACGCCTATTTATTTAATGGTCCCCGGGGAACGGGGAAAACAACGGCGGCCAAGGTATTGGCAAAAGCGGTTAACTGTGAACGAGGCCCTGCGGAAGAGCCTTGTAATGAATGCGATGCATGCCGCGGCATAACGGCCGGTCATATTATGGACGTTGTCGAGATTGACGCGGCGTCTAACCGGGGTATTGACGAAATACGGGATATTCGCGATAAAGTCCGTTATGCCCCGTCTGAAGTTCGATATAAAGTGTATATTATTGATGAAGTCCACATGCTGACGTCCGAGGCGTTTAACGCGCTTCTGAAGACGTTAGAGGAACCGCCTGGACATGTTATCTTTATTCTGGCGACCACGGAGCCCCATAAGCTTCCGGCTACGATTATTTCGCGTTGCCAAAGATTCGACTTCCGGCAAGTCTCGTTGGAAGAGCAATCGGAGCGGCTGTTTGAGATTTGCCGGGAAGAAGGCATTGAGGCGGAAGAGGATGCGATCGCTTATATTGCCCGTCTATCTGAAGGCGGGATGCGCGATGCGATAAGCTTGCTTGAGCAGGTTGCGGCTTTTGGCGGATCGAGAATCACCCTTGACGGTGCTGTTGATGTGACGGGAGGTATGGCCGCGGATCAGTTCTATGCGCTGGCAGAAGCGATCCGGGACCGTAATGTCGCCGCTATCATGCCGCTCGTAGAGAGCTTAACGCAAGCCGGGAAAAGCGCGGACAAATGCATGGAGAATCTGATCTTCTATTTCCGCGATCTGCTTGTATTAAAGCTAGCCCCGCAAGGTGCGGTAACGGAGCGGGTGGTTGACGCCGAACGGTTCCGCGGAATGGCCGATGCTTTCAGCTCCGAGCGGTTGTTTAAGATGATTGATACTCTTAATACCTATCAATCCGATATGAAGCATGCTTCGCAGCCGCAGACTTTGTTTGAAGTCGCATTGATGAAAATTTGCACAATAGGTAACGAGAGTGCTGGGGGAGCGGGAAGCGGCGGCGATGCCGCGGCGTCCTCTCCGCCAGCCGCTTCGGCCGAAGTGCAGCGTCTTCGCCAGCAGGTGGAGATCCTTGAGCGCAAGCTGGAGCAGCTTATACAAAACGGAGGAGGCTCCGGTTCCGGAGCGGGTGATGGCGGTGCGGCCAGACAGCCTGCCAGCCCATCCCGCCGTCCCGGCTTTGGCGGAGGCGGTGCTGCGGTCAGCCGGTCTACCGTGAAGCTTGATCCGTTTGTTGCCGCAGCCGGCAGTCCGGGTACGGGGCAAGTTCGGATGAAGTGGAACGAAGTGCTCCACCGGGTGAAGGAAGCAAGAATAACGGTACATGCATGGTTGGTTGACGGAGAGCCGGTAGCCGCAACGGATTCCACGATACTTGTCGCCTTCAAGAACACAATGCACCGGGAGACCACGGAGCGGCCGGCACACCGGGAGATTATCGAACGGGTCATGCAGGACGTATTCGGCAATCCGGTCAAGCTTGCAACCTGCATGCTGAAGGAATGGCAGAATGCGGCCAGCCGCTCAGGCGAGCAGGAAGGCGAAACGCTGGAATTACAGCCGGATGCGATTGACACCGGGGAGGAGCAGCGTCCACAATGGGTAGAGGAAGCTGTTAAGCTTTTTGGTGAAGACTTAGTTGTAATTAAAGAAGATAATTAACTAATACGATGAGGTGATAAGTCATGAATAACATGAACCAAATGATGAAGCAAGTAAAGAAAATGCAAGAGCAAATGATGAAAGCCCAAGAAGAGCTTGTAAACAAAACGGTTGAAGGTACGGCTGGCGGCGGCGTTGTAACCGTGGTAGCGAACGGCCACAAAAAAATCCTTAGCATCGCGATCAAACCTGAAGCGGTAGATCCGGATGATGTCGAAATGCTGCAAGACCTTGTTTTGACAGCGGTTAATGACGTATTGACAAAAGTAGACGAAATTGCGAACCAGGATATGGGCAAATTCACTGGCGGCATGAAGATTCCAGGCTTATTCTAAGCCGGATTGCTGTCTATATAACTTATAAAAGCTATACGCATGCTGACGCCGCCGCAAGGGCGGCGTCAGCCGTTTAGGCTGGAGGCTTGAAAGGGGCTGCGCGTTTTGTTTTATCCCGAACCGATAGCGAAGCTTATTGATGCCTTTACGCGGCTTCCGGGCGTTGGACCGAAGACAGCCGCAAGATTGGCTTTTCATGTGCTTCGCATGAAAGAAGATGATGTTATCGATTTCGCTAAGGCGCTTGTCAGCGTTAAGCGGAATCTAACGTACTGCTCCGTTTGCTGCAATATTACCGATACCGATCCATGCCGGATTTGCCAGGATAAAACGCGCGATAACTCCGTTATTTGTGTGGTTCAGGAATCAAAGGACCTTGTGGCCATGGAACGGACGAAGGAATTTCAAGGACATTATCACGTGCTTCAGGGTGCTATATCTCCAATTGAGGGAATTGGGCCCGACCAGATCAAGATTGCCGAGCTGCTTCGCCGCTTGAGCGATGAGCGGGTGCAAGAGCTGATCTTGGCGACGAATCCGAATATTGAAGGCGAAGCGACCGCGATGTATATTTCGAGGCTTGTCAAACCGTTTGGTATCCGGGTAACGCGGATTGCCCACGGCCTGCCGGTTGGCGGCGACCTTGAATACGCCGACGAGGTCACCTTGTCCAAAGCGCTTGAAGGACGCAGAGAACTCAGTTAACTTAATGCACGGAGAAAGAGCCGTTATCCCGACAGGGAAGACGGCTCTTGTTTTGTTTTCGGGATGCAATCCGTTCTAAATAACGTTCCAAGCCTCTATACATATATAGAAAATGTCTTGTCCCAGATGGACGAGCAGAGGAGGAGAGGCGTAATGGCGAACTTATGGCGGGGCATAAAGCAACCGACCGAAAGCAAGCATACGGGCGGGTTAGAAATGATGAGGACCCCGTTTCAGCCTGTACCGGAACCGGATACGGCGGAATGGAGAGAACATCTGCGGGCGGAGATTGATGAAGCTCACAAGGAATGGATAAATGCGACCCGTTTCTTCAACGTTGCCGTTGGCGAAGATCAGATTGATTACGCCATCTATGCGTTGATCACGGCGGAAAAACGGTACGAGATGCTAATCCGGATTGCCAAGCGGACCTGCAAGGTATGGCCGGAATGGAGAGGGGCGCTACAATGAAAACATTATGGCTGGCGATGCTTATTTTATCATCGGTTGCTCTGGTAGGCGTGCTTGTTAGGCAAAAGCTCTCGTGGACATGGCTGCGTAATTTTTCTATCCACATTGTTTTGGCTGCAGCGGTCCTGTATGTGCTAAATTTCTCCGGACTTATCCCTAATATATATATTCCGCTTAATCCGGTTACAATAGGTACTGTTGTCGTACTTGGCGTACCCGGAATTGCATTAATCGCTGGGGTTCAGTACTTTATCGTCTGAGCCCTTAAAGTTTTTTGGACAAAGGGTTGACCTTCTGAATTGAATCATGGTATATTACTTCTCGCGCCATGTGCAAGGAAATAAAAGCTTCAAAAAAGTTTTTAAAAAAGTACTTGCAATCATCTAGGCGGCTGTGATATATTATAAAAGTCGCCGCTGAGAAACACGGCAACGACACGAAAAAGAAATTGTTCTTTGAAAACTGAACAACGAG
>NZ_NMOK02000048.1:0-353 GCF_003399985.2 Paenibacillus sp. ATY16
TGTTCGCTGCCATTGAAGAGGCAGAGAAACAGAAAGATCAGGCACTGAATAACTTAGACCTTCCTGAACTCGGAGAGGCTTCCGCCATCACGAGCGAAAAGCTGGAGCAAGCTGTTCAACGGCTTGAAAGTAAGCTTCAAGAAAAACCGAAGGATAAACCGTTAAAGAAAGCTGTGCGCCTTGTTCGGAAAGATCTTCTTCCGCGCTTGCAAAAATATGAAGGGCAGCAAGATACACTCGGTAGCCGAAACAGCTTCAGCAAAACCGACACCGATGCGACGTTCATGCGCATGAAGGAAGACCATCTGCGCAATGGTCAGTTGAAGCCGGGATATAACGTGCAGATTGGAACC
>NZ_NMOK02000049.1:0-12569 GCF_003399985.2 Paenibacillus sp. ATY16
ACGAAGTGTCTACTTTTTAGTTTAAGTCCAATATGGCCCAGTAACCTCGCTTTTGGATGATTACGCTGGAATGAATCCAGCATATAGGCTTCGTGGCAGCGGAATAGCCCAATATTACTGGAGAGATTCCAACGTACGCTGCGGCGTGGTGCCGCTGGTTGCTAGGTTAAGGTCTTTGGGGGACCTTAACCATACCACTTCAAACGATAAGACCCTGCCAGGGTCTTATCCAATTCAAAAAAGCCAACAGATAGTTGGATAGAGGATCCGCAGGGTCTTACTCCAAGTGAACCGTTAGTAAAGGGAGTAAATTCGGCCGGGTTACCAAACGATAAGACCCTGCCAGGGTCTTATCCAACTGGAAAAAGCCTGCATACAGCTAGATAGAGGACTTACAGGATCTTATTTCATATTTCATTTGAATTTAGTACAAGCGGGGTGACCTGAGCCAGCTTACATTTTCCCGAAGAAGCTGATCACGAACTCGCGGAAACTGACGGCTGCTTGGGACAAATAATGCTTCCGGTTCCAGGCGATGCCGAAGGTGCGGCGGCAGATCGGATCCGAGATTTTGAGCTGCACGGTGCCCGGGCTCGACGCCCGGTTGCCCAGCGACAGCGGAAGGGTAAAGGTGATGCCAAGACCCATCTCGACAAGCGTCTGGATGGAGCTGACCTCTTCAAGCTCGAAGGCGATCCGTGGCTCGAAGCCGGCCTTCCGGCAGAAGCCGTCCGTAATTTCACGGAAGTTGGAGCGGGAGGAGAGCGAGATAAACGGCTCGTTCGCTGCTTCAATTAAGGAGATGCTCTCCCGCGATGCGAAAGGATGCCCCTTCGGTACCGTCAGACAAAGCTCCTCTTCCGCAAGGGTAAGCCACTCAATGTCCGGCCTGTTCATTTGGGTGGTCGAAATGCAGAAGTCGATATCCGCATTCTCCAGCTCGCTAAGCATGTCCGAGACGGAGCCAAGCTGATGCTGGATAATCCGGACATGCGGGTGCCGCGTCAGAAATTCCTTCAGCATCATGGGCAGCACGTAAGGCAGCGTAACGGAGATGGACACGGTGCCATGCTCAAGACCCGCCATATCCGTAATTTCGCGTTCGCCTTCTTCAAGCTCGAGAAAGGCCCGTTCAACGCGGTTGAGATAAGTCTTGCCGAATGCATTCAGCTTTACGTGCCTGCCTTGCCGTTCGAAAAGAGGCACGCCAAGCCGTTTTTCCAGCCGGTTTATGGAATTGCTGAGTGAAGGCTGTGAGACGTTCAGCTCCTTCGCGGCTTTCGTAATATGCTCATGCCGGGCAACGGCTTGAAAATATTTCAACTGGAGAAACTCCAAGCGGCTCACTCTCCCTTATAACTTTCATGTGATGATTACATTATAAAATAAGTATTATACTTCATAAATTTGAGATTTTATAATGATTCAGCATATATAGAAAGTTTCAAACAGGGATTGGAGAGCGTTGACCTTGCTAAAAGAGAAAATCTGGACGAGAAACTTCGTTACTATTTGCGTGAGCAGTTTTTTCATGTTCCTGACCTTTTACGTTCTGACGACGGCGTTTCCGCTGTATGTCCGGGATAGCCTGCACGGCGGCCAGCAGCAGATGGGTCTTGTCATTACGATTTACGTCATTGGCGGCGTGCTGATCCGGCCGTTCTCCGGCCAGTTGGTCGACCGCTTCGGCAAACGTAAAATGGCGGTTATCGGGATGATTATTTTCCTGCTCGCCTGCCTCAGTTATTTCGGAACGAAAGGCATTATTCTGTTCCTTATTGTCCGCTTCATTCACGGCATGAGCTACGCGGTTGCTTCAACGGCGATGAGCACGGTTGCGGCAACGATCGTTCCCGTGTCCCGGCAGGGTGAAGGAATGGGCTATTATACGATGTTTATGAGTATCGCGATGGTCGTGGGTCCGGCGTTGGGGTTGTTCCTGTGGAAGGACCAGAATATTAACGTGCTGCTGCTTGCGATATGCATCATTGCGGCATTGTCCCTTGGCTTTGCCTTTGTGCTGAAAATGCCGGGCGAAAAAGGCCGGAAGACAGCGGCCGTTCAAGCCGCTGCTGTAACCGCTGATCCAACTGCCCAAGAGCTGCCGGCGAAAAAAGGCTGGCGCCTGAGCAGCTTCCTGGAACCGGCGGCACTGCCGATCTCGCTTGTTGGCTTTATTCTTTCATTTGCCTATAGCTCTTTATCCAGCTTTATGGCCTCGTTTACCGATGAGATTCACCAGTCGCAAGTGACCGGCACCTTCTTTATGGTGTTTGCCGTGATGATCGTCGTTTTCCGGCCGGTTATCGGCAAAGTGTTCGACCGTTACAAGGAGCATTATTTGTATTATCCGGGCATTGGCCTGTTTGCGGTGGGCATGTTCCTGCTGAGCCAAGCGCATTCCGCGGCTATGGTATTGTTCGCCGGCGTTATTATGGGGATCGGCTATGGCGCCTTGCTTCCGTGCTTCCAGACGCTTGCGATCAAGCTGTCGCCGGAGCATCGGCGGGGCAGCGCTAACGGTACGTTTTTCCTCATGTTCGACCTTGGCTACGGGCTAGGCTCGTATTTCATGGGGATGATCGCATCCCTGACGGATTACCGGATGATGTACCTGGTGGCAGGTATTGTCGCGGTGATCTGCGCCGGCGGCTATTATATCCTGCATCATCGCCCTCGGGTAAAAAAAGCTGTTCGCGCGCAGCAAGCAAATGTTGCGTAAGGCAGGGGATAGACAAAAAAAGAGGCCATCACAGGCCGATGCAAAAGGAAACGGACTGGCGTAATGAGAGCGCTAGTCCGTTTCCTTTTGTTCATTTTTCTCCTTTTTGAGCAGATTTCGCTCCATATGGGCTTTTCCCCACTGATGCAGGGATTCCAAAATCGGAGACAGGCTTTTGCCGTATTCCGTGATGGAGTATTCCACCTTCGGCGGGATTTGCGGATAAATGACTCGCTTAACGATCTCTTCCTCTTCCAATTCGCGCAAATGGAGCGTAAGCATCCTTTGCGTGATATCGGGCAGCAATCTCCGTAGCTCATTGAACCGCAAAGGTTCGCCTTGAAGCAAATGATAAAGGATAATCGGCTTCCATTTGCCTACGATCGAATCCAGCGCCGTAACGAATTGACATTGGACGGTATTCTTTTGCATACGTTCGCCTCCTTCGATTACAGTACCTTTTTTAATACTATACCACATTATTGTGCCTACTTAAAATAAGTGAGTATATATATTATTATCTACCTAGCAAATGAATTTCATTTCATAACAGAAGGGAAGTATCTAATCATGGCAACCGTATTGTACATTACCGCACATCCCCTTGATCCAGAGCAATCCTTTAGCCTTGCGGTAGGCAAGGAATTTATTGAAGCGTATCGTCAAGCAAATCCAACGGATGAAGTTATTCATTTGGATTTGTATAAAGAACATATTCCGCAATTTGACGCTGATGTTTTGAGAGGCTGGGAAAAGCTTCGGTCGGGTTCCTCTTTCGATCAGCTGACGGATGGTGAGAAAACAAAGACAGCCCGTCTTGAGGAGGTTGTTGATCAATTCGTGGCTGCCGATAAGTACGTCTACGTGTCCCCGATGTGGAATTTCACGGTCCCGCCGGTATTGAAGGCATACACGGATGCGACTTCGATTCCGGGCAAGACTTTCAGATATACCTCGAGTGGTCCCGAAGGCTTGTTAACCGGTAAAAAAGCGTTACACATTCAAGCTAGCGGTTCCGTATATTCGGAGGGTCCTTTAGCTCCGCTTGAAATGGGCTACAGCTACCTGAATAAGATTTTACAGTTCTATGGAATTGAATCCATGGAAGCTATTTTTGTCGAAGGAACGGCCTTGCAATCCCAGGAACAAGCACCCGCGATCAAAGAAAAAGCAATCGCGCATGCGAAAGAGGTCGCCAAACGCTTCTAATAGATTTGATATCCAAATAAAAAATCCCCACTTAGGCACTTAGGTGGGGGTTTTTTATTTCGTTTCGGCGTCCTCGAGCTTGCGATCCTCACTGTACAGCTCGTTCAGATGCTGGATATGCATGGTTCCCCAAGCATTAATCGCTTCCAGGAGAGGGGTCATTTTCATCCCGTACTCGGTGATTGAGTATTCGACCTTTGGGGGGATCTGCATATAGATTTTCCGGTGCACGATGTCATGGTATTCCAATTCTCTGAGCTGAGAGGTCAGCATCTTTTTCGTAATGTCCGGCAGCGCCCGTTGGAGCTCGCTAAAGCGCATTGTGCCGTTGGTGAACAGCTGATATAAAATAACAGGCTTCCATTTGCCGACTAAAATTTCTAATGCGGTCTCCACCCGGCTGCAGTTTTCGTCTGCCATAATTCCTCCAATCCCAAGCGGGGCTTAAGGTTTCTTTTTGGATACTAGGTTTATTTGATGTGCCTACTTCCGCACCTTGACCCTTGGGTTTATTATATCGCTATAAACAACACGTTATCAAGGAGGACCTATCTTATGAATATTGCATTGTGGATCGCGCAAGCATTGTTAGCTTTAATGTTTATTCCGGCAGGTGTCATGAAAACCTTCCAGCCTAATAAAGTAAAAAGCACGATGCCTTGGGCAAAAGATGCTTCTACGGGCTATGTCGCTTTTATCGGCTTGTCCGAGCTGCTTGGCGGATTGGGATTAATTCTTCCGTGGGCAACTGATATCGCGCCGGTACTGACGCCAATCGCGGCAATCGGAATCGCGGTCATTATGCTGTTTGCCGCCGTATTCCATGCCAGACGCTCGGAATACAGCAGCATCGGCATGAACGTTATTATGCTTGCCGTGGCTTTGTTAGTGGCAATCGGCCGGTTCTAAACGTGCCGAATTAAAGAAGGAGGGCACTGCATGGGGCAGTACCCTCCTTCTATTTTTCGCTACATCATAATGGATCGCACAACGCTGTAGATCTTCGCATCCAGCAGCTTGCCGTATGGCGCAAGAGCCGGCTGATGGAGCGCGCCGAGGAACGAGGATGGCCGGTCGAACGAGATGATTGCCCCGCGCGGGCTGCCATTATCGTACAAGGTGACGCGGAACGGAACGTACAGGCTGGCTCTTCGGTCAATAGTAAGAATAGGCTCCGCGATAAGCGGATTGCCAACCAGATAAAGACGGCTTTGCTTGATGCCCCCCTGAAGCGACAGGATCTCTCCCTGATTCACCTCAGAGAAAATCATCAGTCCATGCGGGCCTTCCATCTGTTTAACAGCTGATTCTACCTGTTGCCAGGAAGCCTGCTGCTGGACCAGCAGGTTCCCGATGTACGGATCCCATCTTCCCATCTGCCGCTCAAATGCGGCGACAAGCGCTTCATAAGAAAGTCCTGTTGGAATATCGTCTCTTACGATCATCGCATAACCAGCTGTTATTGGCTCTCCGTGTCTCATCCGCGATCCTCCTTTTTGCCGGGATAAGCAGTCAGCAAATTGTATGAGAAGAAGAGGAAGCATATGACAGAAAAATTACGACAGGCCAAGCATTCGGAGGGCAAGCATAACGCTGCTGCTCTGCCGCTGGTCGGTTAAATAGGTGGCGTATGCCCGGATCGACGGTGCCTTGACCGTACAAGACAGCTCAAACAAAGCCTGCGAATCGAGATAGGGCTGCGCAATGGAGCGGGGCAGGAAGCCGAATCGATCCCCTTGCAGCAGAATGGTCAGCATAATGGAGGAATGATCGATCTCCAAGGCAGGGACATAACCCGTGCCCGCAAGCTCGGCGAACCACTCCGGAAAAGGAGCACCCCACGCAAGGTGGCAATAATCCGGGGACCGGAAATCCTCTTGTTGCATAACCCCGGCTTTTGGCTGCTTGGACACGAGCAGGAGCTCATCCTCGAACAGCAGTTGACGGGTTACCTTGGGATGCTCGGGCGGATCAAACCGGATCGCGAGATGCACCATACCATCAAGGAGCAGGTCGCGGACCATATAGGTGGGGTCGATATGGCTGAAGAACTTCACGGCAACCTGCGGATTGTCGCTCTTGAAGGCGAGAATCCGGGGCAAATACCGGTAGTGCCAGACCGAACCGGGACCGCTCATCACAACGGAATGCTCGAACGTGTCGGACAGCGTCAGCTTGCTTTCCGCGAACAGCCGGAGCATTCTTTCGGCGTAAGGGTAGAAGGCGATGCCTCCTTGAGTCAGGCTAACATTCCGGTTATCCCGCTGGAACAGCTCCTTGCCGACCGCCGCTTCCAATGCCTTAATCCTTGCGGTTATGGCCGATTGGGAGATGTGAAGATGCTCAGCCGCCTTCGTAAAATTAAGGAGATGAGCGATTGCGATAAACGCTTCGAGCTGGGAAGAATCCATAGGAATGATTAACGCCCTTTCATTATCGAAAATATGAATCACAGCAACCTATATTATTCGTTATACAAATGATAATCATGCCATTATGATGGGGGTATAGGCAAGCTTTGAAGAAAGATGGAGGGAGAGAACAGCATGAGCAATGATATCGTTATCGAACGTTTAACGTCGTTAGAGACTTTGCTTGAGAAGCTGGCAGACTTGCTGGTTCAAGTCGTGGAGGAAGGTGCATCCGTCGGGTTCCTGCCGCCGCTCAGCCAAGAGGAAGCGATAGAATATTGGAAGGGCGCATTGGATCCGGAGGTGATGCTGTTTGCTGCCAAGGTTGGCGGACATCTTGCAGCCACGGTGCAGCTGCAGTTATGCGGCAAAGCGAACGGCTCTCACCGCGCGGAGATTGCGAAGCTGATGACCCATCCGGAATACCGCCGCAGAGGGATTGCCCGGAAGCTGATGCTTGCAGCGGAGGCGGCGGCGCTCGAGGAGAATCGGTCGCTGCTTGTACTGGACACGAGAGAAGGAGATCCTTCCAATCTGCTGTACCTGTCTTTGGGTTATCAACTGGCGGGCCGTATTCCGGATTTCGCGAGATCGGCTGACGGTAGCCTGGACGCCACGATGATTTATTACAAGAATATCGGCCGCTGACGGTGGATAAAACGAAACCCCGAGCCTTACAAGGCAGGGGTTTTCCGTTTGCCGCCCGGCTTCCACACGGACAGAATATACATGACGATAATCGATATGGTCTGCAATGCAATGCCGATCATAAGCCAGGTATGGTGAACGGTCAGGCTTCCATTGTCGTCCAGCCCTCGCAAGGTCCATTCGTATAGACCGATAAAGCCGATACCGATGGCAAGCAGGGTAAGCATCTCTTTGGCGATCACCCAATAGTACCGGAACAGTCCCCAGGAGGTCAGTACCGACAGCGCAATGCCCGTTACCGTGGTGCCAATCGTAGAGGCGCGTACGCTGGAATCGGCCAGCAGATGCATAATGGTATAGCAGGATCTCAGCATGGCGGCATCATCCGTAACGGATGCGGTTAAAGCCAGAATAATAAACGCAACCTGCACGCCAAACATAATCGCCGCGAAAAGAATATGAAGCAGGAGTAAGATTCGCCGCTGCTGCAAGGTGATTTTTTTCAAGCGTTCCATTCCTCCCCTTAAATATTGAACCGGTAACCGACTCCCCAGATCGTCTCGACATATTGAGGCTTCGAAGGATCGCGTTCGATCTTCTCCCGCAGCTTGCTGATGTGCACGGTAACCGTTGCGTGATCGCTGCCGATCGCGTCCATCCCCCAAATCTGCTCGAACAGATCCTCTTTCCGGAAGACACGGTTCGGATGGGTGACGAGATAGAGGAGCAAATCGTATTCCTTGGCGGTAAAAGACACCTCGCGCTCGTTCACGAACACCCGGCGGGACTGCTTCTCGATCCGGATGCCGTTCAGCCGCAGCTCATCCCGGTGCTGAACGTTTTGACCCTGCCCAACCAGCCGGTCATAGCGCGACAGATGGGCCTTCACCCGGGCTACCAGCTCGCCAAGGCCAAACGGCTTCAGGATATAATCATCCGCACCAAGGCCAAAGCCGCGGATCTTATCGATCTCTTCCTTCTTAGCCGACACGATTAGGATAGGAACGTTGCTTGCTTCGCGAATCCGGCGGCATACCTCGTAACCGTCCATGGACGGCAGCATCAGATCCAGCAGGATGAGGTCATACCCGCCTTGAAGCGCCATCTCCAGGCCCGAATCGCCGCGTTCGGCCATATCGACCTCAAAGCCGTGGGCGAGCAGATAATCCTTCTGCACCTCGGCAATAACCGGATCATCCTCGATAATCAAAATCCGTTTCATTGTATACCTCCATTCTCCGGCTTCTTCGCTGCAGGGAACCGGAGCTGTATCGTTGTTCCTTCACCCGGCTGGCTGACGGCCGTGGCTGTTCCGCCGTGCGCTTCTATAATTTGCTTCACAATGGCGAGACCAAGTCCGCTGTTGCCTTTGCCCGGACTCCGCGAGGACTGCGCCCGGAAGAACCGGTCGAATACGCGGGGCAGAGCATCGGCCGGAATGCCTTCGCCGTTATCCCGTATTTGCAGGAGACAGATACCGCCGAGCTCTTCATCGAGCGAGAATTGCAGCCTTTTCGTCTCGCCTTTCATATATTGGAGGCTGTTGTCGGCCAGATTCATAAGCGCGCGGTGGAGCTTTTGCCGGTCTGCTTGGATAAGGACCTGCTCCGTGCCCGCGCTTGGGGTGAAGGTAACCTCGGTCCCGCTGAAGCGGGGATCCAGCTGCAATTCGTTAACGTACTGAATCATATAGGCCGTTAAATCAACCGTATCCCAATGGAAAGGCAGCTTGCCCGTATCCAGAGTCGAATACAGCTGCAGCTCCTCGATCATCCGGTTCATCTCGGTCGTTTTGCCGGCGATCATTTGCACGTACTTCTGCCGCTTCTCTTCCGTATCGGCAATGCCGTCCCGCAAGCAATCCGTGCAGCCTTGAATCGCGGTTATCGGCGTCTTCAGATCATGGGAGATGTTCGCCAGCAGCTCCTTCCGGCCTTGCTCCAGCTCAAGCTGGGCTCCCAGGGAGGCCTGAAGGCGAACGCGCATTTCTTCGAAAGCCGCCCCAAGCTGCCCGATCTCATCCTGCCCCCGCAGCCGAACGGGATGGTTCAGATCGCCTTCCCGGATCTGGCCGGCTGCTTCCTTCAAGGCATACAGCGGCTTAATGATGCTGCGAGAGACGAGATAAGTAAGCAGACCGTTAGTGACGATAAGCGCTCCGAGCAAGGTAAGCAGTACCAGAGGTACGAGCCGCTTGAAGAAGTCCGCGACCGGCTTCATATCGGAGACGATGACCAGCTTGCCGCTGCTGCCGTCGGGGCTCAAGAAAGGGATTGTTTCCCACTGATCGCCGCTTGGCGGGCCGGGCTGCTCCGCTTTCATGCGCCCGTCGGACAGGTTAGCCAGAATCTTATCCGTGGGCAATCCGGGCGAGGCATACGCTACTTCGTCATTCCGGATGACGATCATCCCGGCTTCTACTTCCTCTAGCTTCGATCCCGTGTCCGTCAGGAATGCCTGATCGGACAGCAGCTTGGGATCATGCTCGGCAATGAACTTTAGGCCGGAGCTCAGCTCGTTGCGTCCCGTAAACAGATCGCGAATGGAGCTGAGCGGGAACGAATGCCCGGATTTGCCGTCTCCGCCTCCGGCTCCAGGAAGGGCGTCTTTTATGAGTAGATTTCCCAGCAGCGCGATCGTCAGTCCGAACAAAAGGATAGGAACGGCGATCATGGCCGCATAGGAGAAAATCAGTTTTTTTCGGATGGACATTACTCATGCACCTCATTTCTCTATCATTGTAGCCTGCCCGTTCAAATTTTCTATAAAATAAACCTGAAAAAAGTATAAATTAGTGTGGTATACATTTGTTTCGAACCTCCGTTATACTACAGTCGAATGTATCCATTTACGCGAAAACCATTGGCAATGGCCTTATATTTAGGAGGATTCTAATGAGCGAGTTGAAGTGGCAGATTTCGAACTGGACGTTTAAGAATAGCGAAGAGCAGGAGTGGAAGCCGGCTTTCGTGCCGGGCTGCGTGCATACGGATCTGCTGAAGAACGGCCTGATTTCCGAACCGTTTGCCCAGACCAACGAGAAGGACCTGCAGTGGATTGATAAAAAAGGTTGGGAATACGAGTCCGTATTCGACGTTTCGGGCGAACTGCTTGAACATGCTAAGCTCGAGCTGGTGTTCGAGATGCTGGACACGTACGCGGACGTGTATTTGAACGATGCTTTAATTTTGTCGGCGGACAATATGTTCCGCACCTGGACAGTTGACGCGAAGCCTTACGTCCGGGAAAAAGGCAACCGCCTGTACGTTCGCTTCCGCTCCCCGATTGAAGAGGGATTGGCTAAGCTGGAGTCTTACGGTCCCGGATTGCCGGCACCTAATGACGACTCCGT
This sequence comes from Paenibacillus sp. ATY16, assembly GCF_003399985.2. Lineage (NCBI taxonomy): Bacteria > Bacillati > Bacillota > Bacilli > Caryophanales > Paenibacillaceae > Paenibacillus > Paenibacillus sp. ATY16. Next base: position 10,343 of record NZ_NMOK02000049.1, read on the forward strand.
TACCGGAGGCCTTGAAGGCAAAAAAGTAAGCGTATTCTCGCGCAAAGCGCCGTATCATTACGGCTGGGACTGGGGTCCGCGGTTTGTCACAAGCGGGCTTGGCCGGCCGGTTTATTTGCGGGGCTGGAGCGGCGCGCGAATCACGGATCTGTATGTGCAGCAGGATGATGTGACGTCGGCTGAGGCAAAATTAACCGTTCAGCTTGCGGTGGAATCGGAGAGCGGCGGCGAGTTTGAGCTTAAGCTGCATGACGATAACGGACAGGAATGGACCCGCAAGGTCGTACTTGAGAGTGGAGCGCAGACGGTTTCTTGGCCCCTTGCAATTGAAGAGCCGAAGCTGTGGTGGTCGCGCGGTCTAGGTGAGCCTCATTTGTATACGTTTACAGCTAGTCTCTCGCAAGGGCGGGAGGAGATGGCGCAAGCTTCCGCAGTGACGGGACTGCGTTCCGTTAAGCTGATCCGCAAGCCGGACGAGCAGGGATCGTCGTTCTACTTCGAGGTTAACGGTATACCCGTCTTTGCGAAAGGCGCTAACCATATTCCGAATGATAGCTTCTTCTCCGAAGTAACCGATGAACGTTACCGCCACGAGATTGCAAGCGCGGTGGAATCGAACTTCAATATGCTCCGCGTATGGGGCGGGGGCTTCTACGAACAGGATATTTTCTATACATTGTGCGATGAGAACGGGCTTCTGGTCTGGCAGGACTTTATGTTCGCCTGCAGCATGTATCCCGGTGATGAAGCATTCCTGAGCAGCGTGCGCGCGGAAGCGGAGGACAATGTACGCCGTCTGCGCAACCATCCAAGCATCGCGTTATGGTGCGGCAATAACGAGATTGATGCGGCCTGGTCGCAATTCGAGGAGGATAAAGGCTGGGGCTGGAAACAGCTGTACACCGCCGAGCAGCGGGAGCAAATCTGGGCGGATTACGAGGCTGTCTTCCATCAGGTGCTGCCGGAGGTTGTGGCGGCGATGGCGCCGAACGTTGAATACTGGCCGTCATCGCCAATGCAGCGCCTGACGGGCAATAACGAGCAGCATGCGACCAACAACTCCTCGCATGGCGATATCCACTATTGGGCGGTATGGCATGCCCAGGAGCCGTTCGAGCAGTATAACGAGAATATCGGACGCTTCATGAGCGAGTACGGCTTCCAGTCCTTCCCGGAATACAAGACCGTGCGGGCTTATGCCGAAGAGAAGGATATGGCGCTGGATTCCGAAGTGATGCTGCATCATCAGAAGAATGGCCGGGGCAACTTCCTGATCAAGGATTATGCGGACCGGTACATGAAGCAGCCGAAGGATTTCCCTTCCTTCCTTTATATCAGTCAGGTGCTGCAGGCCGAAGCGATGAAGCAGGCGATTGAGGCGCATCGCCGGAGCATGGACTATTGCATGGGATCGCTGTATTGGCAAATCAATGACTGCTGGCCGGTGGCTTCTTGGTCGAGCATGGATTATTACGGCAGATGGAAGGCCGCTCAATATCTGATCAAGAACAGCTTTGCCGATGTTCTCTTGTCCTTCGACCAGAAGGAGGACGTAACGAACCTTCATGTCGTATCCGACCTTGGACAGTCCATTGACGCCGTGCTGGAATGGAGCCTGCATAAGCTCGACGGTTGCCTGCTGAAGTCGGGCTCGGAGACGATTGCCATTGGCGCCCGCTCGGCTAAGCCGGTTCTCTCCCTGTCGGCCGAACAGCTTGGCGAGTTCGATCCGAAGGGCACGGTACTTGTCGGACGCCTGATTCAAGCTGGTCATGAGCTGGCGAGCTCCAAGCATTATTTTGTCTACACGAAGGAGCTTGCGCTTACGGATCCCGAGATTGCGGTGGAAGAGGCTGCCGGCAGCGAAGGAACGGCCTTCGTGTTAACGGCCAAGCGGTTGGCCAAGCAGGTCTGGGTGCAAGCGGAGGAGGAAGGGGTCTTTACGGATAACTTCTTCGATCTGATCCCGGGTATCCCCGTAACGGTTCAGTTCAAGAAAAAAGCGGCTGACCAAGTGTTGTTCGTCCCTGCATCGCCGGGACAGGTAACCGTGCAGTCGATGTTTAACTACGCGAAGTAAGGAATTTAAGATGCTCCATCGCTGCATTGGCGATGGGGCATCTTTTTTTGCTGGCTGGAGGAGGATGCGCATAAGACCCTGGTAGGGTCTTATGTGGCACGGGAACCGATGGAGGGGGTAGCGTCAAGAAGTTTGTGTAGTAGGGAT
>NZ_NMOK02000005.1:0-348 GCF_003399985.2 Paenibacillus sp. ATY16
GGGGTGAAGTCGTAACAAGGTAGCCGTATCGGAAGGTGCGGCTGGATCACCTCCTTTCTAAGGAATACCTGATCACGATGATGATCAGATAAATCAGGCAGGTTAGTCGCTCGCTCGTTGTCAGTTTTGAAAGAACAATTGGAACCCCCAAAAGTGAAGTTAAGCTATGTAGCTTATGCCGATTACTTTTCGGGGACCCCGATAAATCTTTCAATTAAATAGTTGTTAAGGGCCTTTAGCTCAGCTGGTTAGAGCGCACCCCTGATAAGGGTGAGGTCGGTGGTTCGAGTCCACTAAGGCCCACCATTATCTTTTTGATAATGACAACTTATACCCTATGGGGCCATA